>JACZJK010000041.1 GCA_014860575.1 Bacteroidales bacterium | reverse complement strand
GCCCAGCTCGCGTTGTAGCTTGGATGAATCAATGGCATAGCGCAAATCGTGGCCTGCGCGGTCTTTCACATAAGTTATGAGCTTTTCAGAAGTGCCGGCAGGCCTATCCAGCTTTTCATCCATCACCTTACACAGCACTTTTATCAGGTCAATGTTTTTCCATTCATTGTTGCCGCCAATATTGTAGGTTTCGCCATTGCAACCTTTGTGGTAGATCAGGTCAATGGCGCGGGCATGATCAATCACATAAAGCCAGTCGCGTACATTTTCACCTTTGCCGTAAACCGGTAGCGGCTTGTTGTTGCGGATATTATTGATGAACAGCGGGATCAGTTTTTCGGGGAACTGGTTCGGGCCATAATTGTTTGAGCAATTTGAGATCACAACGGGCAATTCGTAGGTATCATGATAGGCGCGAACCAAATGATCGCTGCTGGCCTTGGATGCGGAATACGGACTGTGCGGATCGTAGGGTGTTTCTTCAGTGAAAAAGCCTTCATCACCCAGTGATCCATAAACTTCATCGGTTGAAATATGATAAAATAGTTTGCCAGCATGATCATCCTTCCAATGGAATTTTGCTGCATTGAGCAGGTTTACGGTTCCAACAATATTGGCCATAATAAATTCCATGGGGCTAGCAATGCTGCGATCCACATGCGATTCGGCGGCAAGATGGATCACACCATCAAATTTGTGTTCGTCAAACAGATTGAGCATGTGGTCAGCATCCACAATATCGGCTTTGATGAAGCGGTAGTTCGGCTCCTGTTCAATGTCTTTGAGATTGGCCAGGTTGCCGGCATAGGTAAGCTTGTCGAGGTTGTAAATGCAGTACTCGGGGTAATTTTTTATAAAAAGCCTTACAACGTGCGAACCGATGAAGCCTGCGCCACCGGTGATGAGAATGTGTTTTTTGAATTCCATATCAGGTTATTTTATTTGATACGAATGCACGAATGGAATATATTATTCGTGCATTCGTGGCAATTATTCTTATTTTTTCTCTAGTAGCTTCTGTTCCCATTTCCAAGCCGAAAGCGTCATTTCATCCATTCCAAGTTCAGCTTTCCAACCAAGTTCATGGTTCGCAAAAGTAGGATCAGCCCATATTTTTTCAATATCTCCTGCCCTGCGCCCCACTATTTTATAATTCAGTTTAAGTCCGCTTACTTTTTCAAATGAATGAATTACTTCCAGAACGGAAAAGCCATTACCGGTTCCAAGGTTGAATATTTCAAAATTTGACTTGCCTTTATTCTCAAACATGCGTTCAACAGCCACCACATGGGCTTTTGCCAAGTCAACCACATGAATATAATCGCGGATGGCGGTGCCGTCGGGTGTGGGATAATCATCACCAAAAACACTTAATAGTTCTCTTTTGCCAATGGCTGTTTGCGTGATAAAGGGCATTAAATTATTTGGAACTCCGATCGGATATTCACCAATCAATGCTGAAGGATGGGAGCCAATAGGGTTGAAATAACGCAAGGCAATGCCTTTTAATTCCGATATATTGCAAACATCACTGATGATCTCTTCCGAAATCTGCTTGGTGTTGCCATATGGTGACCAGGCTGGAATAATAGGCGATTGTTCCGAAACCGGCAGCTTTTCCGGTTGACCATAAACCGTACATGATGACGAAAACACAAGATTCCCAATGCCGTGCTTTTGCATGTTCTCCATCAGGTTGATAAGAGAGTAAAGATTGTTGCGGTAATACATCAGCGGCTTTTCAACTGACTCGCCCACGGCTTTGTAGGCAGCAAAATGGATCACCGTATCAATACCCTTGTATTCCTCAAAAAAACTGTTTGCTGCATCGGGATCTGCCAGATCGAGTTCAATAAAATCAGGGCGTTTGCCTGTAATTTCAGCGAGGGAATCCACCACTTCGGGGAAGGAGTTGGAGAGGTTATCAACAATCACAACCTCAAATCCTTTTTCCATTAACTCCACCACAGTGTGGGAGCCGATATAGCCGGTGCCGCCGGTGACGAGAACTTTCATTTGTTAAGTATTATAATTCAGAACAGTTGAACATTTGAATAACAGAACAATCGAACAATCGAATTGAGAAGGCACGGTTCGGACTTGTTACAATGAGGAAATCATAACTCATTAATTATTTAAAACTTGTTTACCCGGTAACATTGATACAACCATGTTAAACAATGTCAGCAAGTGTTTGATGTTTTTCATGGTTGATTATTCAAAAACATTTACACAATCCTTCCAGCCTAAAACCCTATGATCACTTCGTGGATAACTCTCATCGCCGCCATAGATCAGATATCCCTTATGGGAATTGGCATTTTCTTTCCACCAGTTGAGGTTTTTAAAAAACCCGGCATGAACCGTTTCGCCCGATTTAATTTCAATGGCGTATGGTTCAAAAGGATTTTCAAAAATGCAATCAATTTCTATCCCTGTATTGTCGCGCCAAAAGTACAAGTCATTTGAATGCGAATGATTCATACGGGATTTTCTTAGTTCCGATAATACCATATTTTCAAACAAAGCGCCTTTCAGGTGATGAGTAGCCAGCGTTTCTTTATTGTCAATTCCCAGTAAAGCGCATGCCAGGCCTGTATCGTTAAAATAGAGCTTCGGCGATTTGATCAAACGTTTATTAAAATTTTTGTGGTAGGGATAAAGCCGGTAGGTAATAAAACTTGTTTCAAGGATGGATAACCAACGCTGAACCGTGTGATAGGAAACCGATAAATCGGTAGCAACAGAGCTGAAATTCACCAGTTGTCCGATCCTGCCCGCGCAGATGCCCAGGAATCGTTGAAAATTCGACAAATCACCTACGTTCAACACCTGCCTGACATCCCGCTCCACATAGGTGGTAATATAGTTGCGCAGCCATTCCGTGGAAGGAAGGTCCCGGTCGTAAATGGCTGGGTACGATCCCGTGAGCAGGTACTCCTGATAGCTTGCTGGGTAATACGCTGTATCTTTCAATTCCTCTAAAGAGAATGGGAGTAAATAAAATATGGCTACCCGGCCAGCCAGGCTCTGCGTGATTTTTTCCAACAACAGGAAATTCTGGCTCCCGGTAAGCACAAATCGCTTTTCTTTGTGTTCATCCACCAACACCTGGATATAAGAAAAAAGTTGTGGTGCATACTGTGCTTCGTCAATGATCAGCAGGTCTCCAAAAGCTTTCAAAAACCCTTTTGGATCAGTGAGAGCATATTCCCGTGTGCTTATGTCTTCAAGATTGGCATAATGAAAATCTTTAAAAATCGCCTTTACGAGGGTCGTTTTCCCCGATTGACGCGGCCCGGTAACAGAAATAACCGGGTACTTACCTTCGAGCGATTGAATCCGCTTTTTTATGCTTCGAGAGATCATGTTGCAAAAGTAGGTTTTACAAATTAGAAATACAACTTCTAATTTGTAAAGAAATTGCTGCTTAACGAATCAGAGTCATAAAACTATCCGATCTTTCTTACCCGGTCATTCTTCAACTCGTATCTTTCCTTGCTTTCAGGGCAAACGGCAATACCGTTTTCATCAAAATGCAGGCGATGGCCGAACTCGCTCATCCAGCCAACATGGCGGGCAGGATTGCCAACAACCAACGCATAGGGCAGCACTTCTTTTGTAACTACAGCACCTGCACCAATAAAAGAAAACTCGCCTATATCATGCCCACAAACAATGGTGGCGTTGGCTCCGATAGAAGCGCCTTTTTTAACAAATGTCCGTACATATTCACCACGACGTATCACCGCGCTGCGCGGGTTCACAATATTTGTAAAAACCATGGAAGGGCCCAGAAAAACATCATCCTCGCAAACCACACCGGTATAAATACTTACGTTGTTTTGAACCTTCACATTACGACCCAACACCACTTCGGGCGATACAACTACGTTTTGCCCGATATTGCAGTTCTCGCCTATCTCACAATTGGGCATGATATGGCTGAAATGCCAGATCTTTGTGCCTCTGCCGATTTTGCAGCCTTTGTCAATGACGGCGGTTTCGTGTGCGAAGTATTCTTTGTCCATTTGATTTTGGTTTTGATTCAATTAAACTACCCCTGCTTATTTTTCATCACTTGCTTCAAATCATTTGGAGTGTTGGAGTATTGGAGTAATGGGAAAAGCCACACATCACTACATTACTCCATCACTCCATTATTCCATATTTACAAACTCGAGCACCGCCGAAGTAATAAATTCCAGTTGTTCTTCATCCAGCTCGGTATGCATGGGCAGTGAAATCACCCTTGAGCATAAATCTTCTGTAACCGGTAAATCGCCTTCTTTGAAGCCGTATTGTTCAAAAGCCTTTTGCAAATGGATCGGAACGGGATAATAGATCATGGCCGGAATGCCTTTACTCATCAAATGTTCCTGCAATGCTGTGCGATCCAAATCATAAAGCTTCAGCGTGTACTGATGGAAAACATGGGTGGAAAAATCAGCCCTGGCAGGAATCTGCAAATGCTTGTTTTCTCTGAAAGCGTTGTTGTAATAATTGGCGGCTTTCTGCCTGGCGGCTGCAAAATCATCCAGGTGTTTCAGCTTCACGTTAAGCACGGCTGCCTGCACACTGTCGAGCCTGGAATTCACACCAATGTCATCGTGGTAGTAACGAACCGTCATGCCGTGGTTCACAACACTGCGAAGCTTCTTAGCCAAATCATCATCGTTAGTAAAAATAGCGCCACCATCTCCATAACATCCTAGGTTCTTGGAAGGGAAAAATGAGGTTGTTCCAATGGTTCCGATAGTTCCAGCTTTCTGAACCGTACCATTGCTGAAAATAAAATCAGCGCCGATGGCCTGGCAATTGTCTTCGATCACATACAAATTATGTTTTTCGGCAATCTGCATGATTTTTTCCATATCGGCGTTTTGGCCGAATAAATGCACCGGCACAATGGCTTTGGTTCGGGGACTAATGCGACGCTCAATATCTTCTGGAACAATGTTGAAGGTATCGGGGTCAACATCGGCAAAAACCGGGGTGAGGCCAAGCAAGGCAATAACCTCGGCGGTTGCAATAAATGTAAATGAAGCGGTGATTACTTCATCGCCGGGTTTCAGACCCAAAGCCATCATGGAAACCTGCAAAGCATCGGTACCATTGGCACAGGGGATCACGTGTTTCACACCCAGGTAGTTTTCCAATGATTCCTGGCATTTTTTCACTGCAGGGCCATTGATGAATGCCACTGAGTCAATTACTTCCATAATTGAAGCGTCAATTTCGGGTTTGATTTTTTCGTACTGACCGCGAAGGTCAACCATGTTAATTTTGTTCATCGTGTTAATTGAGGATTGAGAAGAATAATCAGTGAATTAGAGCCTGGCAAAGATAATGAATCTTGTTTGTAACGGAAGCTACCGCCATTTAGTGCAGCTTGTAATACCTATTTGTTTATTTTTGCGTTTACTTTATCTCTACCCTCCACCACATGAAATTTTCAAATACACTTATTGCATTTTGTTTGGTGTTACTCTCACCGCTGCCTGGCCTTGCACAGGTGAAAATTAGTGAAGAGAAAGCCAGTTTCCCTTTGTTCAATGCTTACTATGCCTTCCAGATGCCGGGACACGACCTGGCTGAGCGGTTTGGGAATAACTCAATGATTGGCGGTGGGTTTCTTTACAAGTTCAAATCAAACCTCCTGGCCGGGGTCGAAGGCGGGTTCCTGTTCAGTGAAAATGTAAAAAATTCAGATGAGTACCTGAAATTGATCGCCTCCAGTGAGGGATATGTGATCTCAGAAGGCGGAACCTTTGCCGGAGTTTTTTTTCATCAGCGTGGATTTAACATTAGCGCCCGTTTCGGAGGGATTATTCCGGTTGTTGGCCCGAACCCAAATTCAGGATTGATGCTACTTGGCGGGCTAGGCATACTGCAGCATAAAATCCGGATCGAAATAAGTGAGAACAATGTACCGCAGTTGCGTGATGATTACAAGAAAGGTTATGACCGCCTGACGAACGGTCTTTCCATCAGTCAGTTTATTGGTTACGTACATTTCGGTAATAACCGTACAGTCAATTTCCATATCGGCTTAGAGTTCACACAAGCATGGACAAAATCAAGGCGGCCATTTGATTTCGACCATATGCAAGCTGATACCCAAAAACGATTCGATAGTTTATGGGGCATTCGATTAGGCTGGGTTTTACCATTGATCAAGCGCTCCCCACAGGCCTATTACTATTACTAGAGTCAATGCGCCACCTGTATAATTTCAGCATACAATTTTATTTGCTGGCTGTTCATATCGCCGCCATATTTAAACCTAAAGCCCGGCGATGGCTGAGGGGTCGCAAACAGCTTTATAAGACACTAAGCCTTTTAAAAAGCAATCAGCAGCCATTAGCCTGGTTTCACTGTGCCTCATTGGGTGAGTTTGAGCAAGGCAGGCCGGTAATTGAGGCATTCAAAAAACATCAACCTGAATATAAAATTTTACTTACTTTCTTCTCGCCTTCGGGCTTTGAAGTCCGGCAAAATTACGAGCATGCTGATTTCGTATGCTATCTCCCGGCCGATACTCCTTCAAAAGCAAAACGCTTTGTTACAGCTGCGAACCCATCAATGGTGATTTTTGTGAAATATGAATACTGGCATAATTTCATGCACGAAATCATTCAGCGGCGGACTCCATTATTTGTCCTTTCGGCAAATTTCAGGCCGGAGCAATATTTCTTTCAATGGTATGGTAAAAGGTTTTTGAAGAACCTGGAGCAAGTCACTCATTATTTTGTTCAGAACCAGCAGTCCGCAAACCTGCTGAAAAAAAATGGCATTAATCAGGTTACAGTTGCAGGCGATACCCGTTTTGACCGCGTGATGAAAATTGTAAACGAAGTGGTATTAATTCCTGTGATTGAAGCATTTGTCGCAGGGCATCATGAAGTAATAATTGCCGGCAGTTCCTGGCCTGTTGATGAGGATTTGCTTGCGAGGCTTTTTCATAAGAATCCTGCTAAGTTCAAATTAATCATTGCTCCACACGAAATTCATGAAGCCCATCTGCAATCCGTTGAGAAACTATTCCCTGGGATCGCAATCAGATACTCACAGGCCGAACCTGCTGACCTGGTTCAAAAACAGGTGTTGATCATAGACAGCATTGGGATGCTTTCAAAACTTTACCGCTACGGACGCTACGCTTATATTGGCGGTGGATTTGGGGTTGGCATCCACAATGTGCCTGAAGCTGCTGCGTATGGAATTCCAGTGATCTTCGGACCCAATTACAAAAGGTTTCAGGAAGCAATTGATCTGATTGAAATTGGTGGGGCATTCAGCATCAATAATTTTGAGCAATTGCAAATGGTTTTTAATGACTTTGAAAAAAATAGTTCCACGTGGCAAAAAAGCGCTTCTGCCTGTCGTGATTATGTTCAGCAAAAAGCGGGAGCCACACAAAAAGTAATGGAGTTCATTGCCAACTTCAAAAGCGGATCATTAAAGAAATAACAAGCACTCCATCTTTCGGTCCGAACCCATCTTAAATGCAAAATACCTACTGAAAAAGTGCGTACCTTGAGAACCAATTCGTTACTTTGTGAAATATTTAACTGTTTGTGAAAATGGAATTATAAGCAAATGGGAAACGGTCATCAACATACACCCAAAATTTCGAACCTGAACAGGGCCTTTATCATCGGGATTGCCATTAATACATTATATGTAGTAATCGAGTTTGGTGCCGGCCTGCATTACAATTCACTGGCATTGATTGCCGATGCTGGACATAACCTTACTGATGTGGCAACGCTGGCGCTGGCATTGCTTGCTTTCCGTCTGTCGGGGGTAAAGACCAATTCCAGGTTTACTTATGGTTACCGCAAATCAACCATTCTGGTTTCGCTGGTTAATTCGGTGGCGCTTTTTGTTGTAATAGGCGCGATTTTATGGGAAAGCATCAGTCGGTTAAATGATCCGGTGGTAATTGAAGGAATCCCAGTGTCTATAGTTGCCGGAATTGGTATCATCATCAATACTGTGTCGGCCTTGCTGTTTTTCAGGCACAAAAACAGTGACCTGAATGTAAAAGGGGCTTATCTGCACCTCATGGCAGATGCTCTTGTTTCTCTCGGCGTCGTCGTTTCCGGATTGTTGATTTTCTTTTTTCAACTTTACTGGCTCGATCTGGCCATTAGCCTGGTTATCGTTGCAGTTCTTGTTTATTCAACATGGAGTCTTTTCAGGGACAGCCTTTTTCTCTCGCTCGATGGGGTTCCCAGAGGCATTAGCGTGGAAAACGTCGTAGAAAAAATTAAAGAAGTTGAAGGTGTGACTGATATTCACCATCTGCACATTTGGGCAATGAGCACAACCCAGAATGCCCTTACAACCCATATTGTAATTGCTAAAAATACTGGTTCGGAAAAGCAAAGCCAGATAAAAAATAAGGTTAAGCATGCACTGGAAAAGCTAAATATTCATCATGCTACACTTGAATTTGAAACCAAAGACGACAGCTGTAGCGACATAAATTCAATTCTGGAATAAGCCACCTGAACTCATTATTACTTGCACTTGGGTTTGATAAGCAGCAAGTTAGGCACCATAAATCTGGCTTCCAAAATTATTTTATTTTTTTTTGACGCATATTTACGTCAGAATAAAATTCTGACGTATTTTTGCGTCACATTTTTAATTGCAGGGGCAATTTCATTTGAACTTGGGCCCGCGTTTTAACCAAATAATTTACAGACATGACATCAACAAAGACGCTGCTTTTCGATAAAGGGCTGCGTGAACAGGCAAGACTGTTCAAAGCACTGGCTCATCCTGCACGCTTAGCCATTCTTTTATATCTGGCTGAAACCAGGACCTGCATCACAGGCGATATCGCGGATGAAATCCCCCTTGGCCGTACAACTGTGAACCAGCACCTGAAAGAATTACGGAATGCGGATCTGATTGTTGGAACCACCGAAGGGGTTAAGAAGAACTATTGCCTTAACAAAGGGAAAATAGAATCGCTGAAAATCCTTTCCGATGAGTTCTTTGATAAAATAGATCTTGAAAATCCATGTTGCAGACTCGAAATAAAAAAAGATGAAAATACTGATCCTTTGCACCGGTAACTCCTGCCGCAGCCAGATAGCGCACGGTTTTATGGAGTCGTTTGATAAACAAATAACTGTGCGCTCTGCTGGAACCGAAGCCTCCGGAAAATTAAATGAAAAAGCAGTTGCTGCCATGAAAGAAATTGGCATTGACATCAGCCACCACACTTCCGATCCGGTTGAAAAATACCTGGATGAAGAATGGGATTATGTGATCACCGTTTGCGGCGGAGCCAATGAAAATTGTCCGGTTTTCTTAGGTAAAGTAAAGAACCGCCTTCATATTGGTTTTGATGACCCATCGCATATCACCGGAACCGAAGAACATATCTGGAGTGAGTTTATCCGCGTCAGAGATGAAATTAAAGAAGCTTTTTATACACTATATAATAA
>JACZJK010000040.1 GCA_014860575.1 Bacteroidales bacterium | reverse complement strand
ATAAAAGTAATTGCATTTGATGATTCAATTGTCCGATTTATTGTGTTTGAAGTCATAGCTAATTAATATTTTAATTGCTTTCTAACTGGTACACTGTTAAATATTATGTCAATCGTTTCTCTTTTTACACTTGGCGGTAACTCGTTTATATATGTACCATAGGTTGGGTTATACAGCTTACTGCTGGCCGTGTAGCCCAACCTCACAGTACGGTTTATTTCACCCAGCTAATATAGAAAATATTAAGCTGCAATAAATCTGAAAGAAAAATTACTGAACTACACGGTTCGCAGCATGTATGTTATATAGCCGGCAAACGCAAGCAGTAAGACTCCGGCTTCCCAGCGGTCGAGTTGTTTTTTCTTGCCGGTGAACATGGCGATAAAAAGAAAAATGGTTCCCCCGCTGAGTAAAAGTAAATCCTTATTGAAAGCAGGATCGTAATTCAGCGGGCGGATGAGTGAGCTTACTGCGAGGATCAGGAAAATATTGAAAATATTGGAACCAATGATGTTGCCAACGGCAATGTCAGCGTTTTTCTTCAGGGCTGCTACCACGGATGTAGCAAGTTCGGGAAGGGAGGTTCCGGCAGCTACAATTGTGAGGCCGATAATCTTCTGTTCAACGCCAAGCTCGCTTGCTATTTTCACGGCGCTGTCAACAACAAATTTTCCTCCGGCAACCAGGCCGGCAAGGCCGCCTACCAGCAGAAAGAAAATAATATGCCCGGCCACATGTTTATGTTTGATTTCAATGTTTGCAGGGTCGGTTCGTAATTGCCTGTAAACATAATACAGGAAGGCCGCAAAGAAGCATAAGAGTATCAGTCCGTCAATCTGGGAAAGTATGCCGGCCCCCAAACTAAAATTGCCTGCAAGCAGGAAAAGCAGCACCGCTGCAAGCAACGACAAAGGAATTTCTTTCCAAACCGTTCCGGAATGAACCGCAAGTGGCATGATCAGTCCTGAAATGCCAAGGATCACAAAAAGATTAAAATTGTTGCTGCCAATTACATTGCCGAAAACGATACCGTCAAATCCGTTGGATGCGGCAAATGCATTTACAACCAATTCAGGGGCGGAAGTGCCAAAAGCTACAATGGTTAAACCAATGGCCAGGTCAGGGATGTTGTATTTTTTAGCCAGCGCTGTCGCGCCGTCAACCAGCCAGCCGGCGCCTTTCACCAGCAGTAAAAGGCCGGCTACCAACAAAAGCAACTGTATTATCATGCTTGATTTTGGGATAACATTTCTTCCTGGAGCAAGGAAGTGTGTTTTCTGAGTAATTTGACAATGAAATATAGAAGGGTGCTAAACAACATCATGAGCATTAAAAAATAATTAAAATCTTCACGGTGTTCAATCAATTCGCCGATAACATCAAACATTGCAAAAATGAGAAATACGGCCAGTAAGCCGTTCTTTTCTTTCTTCAGGACTTTTTTCCAGTTAAACTTAGCGCCTGCGGGTTCGAACTTCCTGAAAGATGGGATAATGGCGGGTGTACGGCTTGCCCATGTATCATAAGCAATACCAAACTTTTTTGAAAGAAATTGCTCTTCGGCAAACATGATCCTTTCATAATAAATCGAATAAAAAAGGATGAATGCGATAACAAACCATAAACTTCCTGTAAGGAGGGCAATACCCAGCCACATGAAGAAATTACCCAGATACAATGGGTGTCGCACCGCTGAATAAATACCGGTTGTATTGAGGCTTTCGGCAACTTGTCCTTTCACATTTCTGCCCGAAGTATTCGGTGGTGTATAACCTACCGTGAAAATTCTGATTGCCAGGCCAAAGATAGAGACCATTAGGCAAAACATCTCAAAGTAAATTTCATACGGCGTTTCTTCCAGAATAAAGGTTTCGGGGTACACCTCTGTCCGGATTACCATAACAGCGCCAACCCCTAAGACCAGGAGTGGCAAATGACTTCTGTGCCTGAAAAGCCAGATTCCGGATTTTTCAAATTCTTCTTTGAGTGCCATGTTTACAAATTTGCAACTATAAACGAAAAAGATGTGGAATAGTATTTTCGACCGGAAAAGCTTCCCGGAATTGGAATTCGAAATTAAAAACTTGTTTTCGTTACCTTTTCCTGAACCTCAAGATAAGATGGCAAAGCAGCAGCGCCATACCATTTATAAATATCTGCATCCAACACTTTTTCACGGATCACCGGATCGCTTTGCACCCATTCGTTTGCCAATTCAATTGAATCGGTATCAAGGATAAAAATTCCACGGTAATTGTTCTCATTAGCAAAAAGTGGCCCGGCCACGATAAGTTTACCTTCATCTGCCAGGCGGTAGATATTTTTCATATGCCCTGCAAACAGGCTGTCGCGTACCGTCTTATCTTCAATTACCTGTGAACCGGTTTTCAGAATTACAAGCATATAGGTTTTCATGCCGTAATCATCGGCTCCAAGTTCCTTGGCCAGCTCCGGGTCATATTCTGCTTTTGGTTGCTGGGCATTTGCATAGGCAATTCCTGCAATCAGCATGAATACAAGCAGTATTTTTTTCATAAGACTACAGTTTTTCAGGGCATTTCTTCTTCCACGCTCAGCATCCAATTGATGCCGAATTTATCAGTTAGCATGCCAAACAAGGGGCTCCAGAAGGTTTTCTCAAGTGGCATCGTAACGGTTCCACCCGATGACAACCTTTCGAAGATGCTTTTCACTTCCTCATGGGTATCAGCGCCAAGGTAGAGTGAGATATTGTCACCGAAAGTAACTACCGTTCCATATTCCTCGGATGCATCGCTGCCCATCAGCAGGGTTTCCTTGCTGATCTGAAGTGACACATGCATGATCTTGTCTTTCGCACTTTCAGGAACATTTTCCGCGTCCGGCATTTCGCCAAACCTTCCCAGATAGGAAAACTCACCGCCAAACACTGATTTGTAGAAATTAAAAGCCTCTTCGCAATTCCCATTAAAAGTAAGGTATGTATTTAATGTTTTCATAAGATTTCTAGTTTTTGTGAATAGCAAAAATAAAATTATTTCTTTAGCTGGCTTTCGTAAGTTTTGATCCACATTTTTGGCGTTACCTTACCAAGAAGTTCAGCAATCAACCCAAAGGGAATATGCTCCGGTTTTTTAAACCGGATGCAGCTTTTGCCCATATCTAGTTTGCTGTTGCTGTGTTTTGGAAATACCTGTGCGAACCATTCCAGCAGGTTTGGGTCAGTGTAAACACCCATGTGGTAAAATGAGATGTGGTTCTTTTGGGAAGCAAAGCTTATAAAAGGCAGTGGAACTTTAGGATCGCAATGATAACCTGCAGGATAAATGGAATGCGGAACAACATAGCTTGGCATGCGATAATTTATTTCTTCAACAAAGCCATCAGGGAGGTTCTCAAGAATAACCTGCCTCAATTTGCTCAATACCTGCCGCCTGTCTTCAGGCAACTGGTTGATGTATTCGTCAACGGTGTTTGTAGTTATCTTCATGAAACAAAATTAAATTGTTTGATCAAAGCAATTGTTCAGAATCTTATGGGGTATAGTATATTGGCCCTTCTATACCCAATGGCAATCCCGCCCAAATCCATAACAACAACATTGGAATGCGGATCAAAGCAAAAGCAATCGCAAAGGGCAGCATCATTGAAATGAGCGTGCCTATGCCCACATCCTTCACATATTTTTGTGCGAACACAATGACTAACGGGAAAAACGGCATCAGCGGCGTAAGGATATTTGAGTAAGAATCGCCGATACGGTAGGCTGCCTGCACGGTTTCAGCGGAATATCCTGTAAGCATCAGCATGGGAACAAAAATCGGCGCCAGCAAGGCCCATTTGGCCGAAGCGCTGCCCATGATCAGGTTTACCATTGATGCCACTATGATGAATGCTACCAGCAATGGCCCGCCCGTAAAACCAATGGCGTTTAGCGCACCCGAGCCTTCTACAGCCAATACACTCCCAAGGTTCGACCAGTTAAAATATGCCACAAACTGCGAAGCCACGAACGCAATCACAATGTACATGCCCATGGTTGACATGCTTTTGGCGGTCATATCTGTAACATCCTTATCGCTTTTGATGGTTTTTGCCACGATCCCGTAAACCATTCCGGTGAAAAGAAAGAGGAAAAACATAATGGGTACCAGCGAGTCGTAAAAGGGGCGCATGCTGCGGGAACCTGTTTCGGGGTTGATATCGCCGCGCAGCAGTCCATCAGCCGGAATGATAGTTAGCAATACAACACCAAAAAGTAGGAAGTTTGTAAAAATGGCCCATGTCAGGGCTTTGCGCTCACGGCTTGTAATCGGAGGCTGTTCTTCGATAACAACATCTTTGGGTGGCTTGTACTCGCCAAGTCGTGGCACAAGGATCTTTTCTGTGATCCAGGTTCCTGCAAGGCCTATCAGTGGCACAGAGGCAGCCATCAGGTAATAGTTTGAAAGTGGGTTCACAGTATAATCCGGATCAATGATCTGGGCGGCAGGTTCAGTAAAAGCCGCAATCATAGGATCGAGGCCGGTGGGAATAAAATTGGCGCCAAAGCCGCCCGAAACACCGGCAAATGCCGCTGCAATGCCTGCCAGCGGGTGCCTTCCCAAACCCAGAAAGATGGCCCCACCCAGGGGTATCAGCACCACATAACCTGCATCCGCAGCCACAGAGCTAAGCATGCCGGCTACAACAATGGAAAAAGTGATGACCGAACGAGGAACCTTTGAAACAAAAAGCCGCAAAGCCACCGAAATCATGCCGGTGTATTCGGCTACGCCAATGCCAAGCATCACTACCAGCACCAGTCCCAGTGGCGGGAAGTTGGCAAAGGTGCTTACCATTCTAGTCATAATTAGCTGGAAACCGTCGCGCGATAAAAGGTTTATTACTTCGATAGCGCCAACCGGATTTCCATCACGATCAAGCAGACCAGCAGCCTTGCCGGGATGATCTACGGAGATGCCACCGAATATCCATGACAGCAGCAGCGTGACGCCCATCAGTATGGCAAAAAGTGTAACAGGTTGAGGCAGTTTATTCCCGACAACCTCCAGTGTATCGAGCATACGTTTAACGAAATCTTTCTTCTCCTTTTTTTCAGTCATCCGGGTTTGGGTTTTGTGGTGAAACCAAGGCGCTCAGACAATGCTGAGCAAGGCGTCCTGGTTATAAACACATATTCGCAGGATCATACAGATCGAACAAAATACATGTTTAATAACCACAAAATGTAAGGCTGGTTCAGTTGGGTTAGAAAATTTACTTATTGATTTTTTATACATCGAACCGAAAATCCATTTTGCCCGGAGGTAGAACCTCTGTGCAAACCATTCTCGAAATAAGCGAACCTGCGAAACCAATATAAATAGTAATTCCACTTTTTTGAAGAACTCCAAAACGAAGCATAATACATATAATTTTGTGGATATGGTGACCCCGACGGTTTGGCAGAGAATCCTTATATATCCAATCCGTTACCATAGCTATACCATCCCGTTGTAGATTTCAGGTTCAAAGCCTGATCGAATCCTCTGTACAACCAATTAGATGTCCAAATGGAATCTACAATTCCATACTGGCTATCTGCAACCCCTTCAAGAATTTGCCACTCAATGTCGGTTGGAACATGCCAACCCGGTGGGCATATAGTATTGGTGTCACCGGCTTGATTATAGTTCATCATTTCATTCCATTGATAAAGACCGCCATATATGCTACAACTGTCTTCCACGTTGTTTAAACAATATTTTTCTACTACACCATTGTTAGTCTGTTCCAGATCTCCGTTTATCATTGAACCAACATTTAGATTTTCTGACAACCAGCATTGGCTTAATATCTGAACAGTATTGTAGACTTTACCTTCATAGGAAACCGTCGGGTGCTCTATACAAGGTATATTCTTTGCAAACTGAAAGGTATAGGTTTTACTCTGTGAAGGAATATCCCAAATTCCGGACTCTATTGAGATACCTTGGTTCAGTGGCTTTGTTTTGAATACAGGAACGTTCCCGCTACTGCTGACAAATTCTAACAGGGAGTTTGCTCCAGATTGCGGGCTAAGTGACAGGATTTTAATACTCTGTACTGTGTTTTCCCATTGTGCAGAAACAAAAAACATTTTTTCGGAAATGGATGATAATTTAAATCTATGCGTTCCCTTGTCTAAAGTCCGGTTGTAAGAATTTAATTTTCTTCCGAGCATATCATAAATGTCCAGACAAACGTCACCTTTTCCTGGAATATACAATGTGATTATTGTAGAATTAACCATAGGGTTCGGAAAATTTTGGAACAATGTAAACCTGTCAGAATCAATTTCATATTCCTGGAGGCCAACATTAAAATCATCTGAATAGCCAATCAATAAGAACTCATCCCCTGAAAAGACTTCAATGTAATAAACAGTATCTGGCCAGATGTGAATTGATTCTGTTTGCTGAGTCAGATTGTGGACTTTAACACTATCGAGCTGGACGTAAGAATTATTGAAATCTGCCGTAAACGTCAATTCAAACGATTGGCAAATGGAATTCAAAGTGAACATCACAAATGCGATCAGGAATAATTTTACTTTCATTTCAATCAGATTATTTGGTTAATCAATGATTCCAATTTTCTTATCAGAATTCTTTAACCTTTTTGTTGCTTCATGTCCGTCTGTCTTACAATCTCCAAAGCCAACTATGAATGTACAAATAACTTCTGCTGAAAATTCGCTGGCAAATCTGACGCGATTATCAATGATGCTTGAATGGAACTCAAATATTCTGGTCTGCTACAATTGATGGCAATCCATCCATCCCAATTATTCAATCACCTTCAACACCAGCTTGCCCCTCACCCTTCCGGTTTCGATCAGGTGGTGGGCTTCGGCGCCATCGGCAAGCGGAAAGCTTTGTTGAATATATGGTTTTAACAAATGCTTTTTCATAAAACCGGCAATAATCGCAAGGTCATGGCCTGATGATTTGGTTCCAATGAAATAGGCTTTCTTTTTATCTGTAAAATTAAACGCCTGACTCAGGAAAAGCCCATTATTGGGAAGCGTAGAAACATACTTGCCATCATCGGTCAACAACTTTTTGCATTTTCTGAACGAACTCTTTGCAACGGCATCAAATACGGCACTGAACTTTTCATCCAGCTTTTTGAAGTCTTCTTTTTCATAATCAATCACTTTATCTGCGCCAAGGCTCTTCACAAAATCAACATTCTTTGTGCTGCAAACAGCGGTTACACGGGCATCCAACGCTTTAGCGATCTGAACGGCGAAAGAGCCCACACCACCTGAAGCCCCGTTTACAAGCACGCTGTCGCCGGGTTTGATCCCATCGCCTTTCCAGAATGCCTGCAACGCGGTAAGTGAAGCCAGTGGCACGGCGGCTGCTTCAACCATACTGAAACCTTCAGGAATATGGCATAACTGGTTTTCTTTCACACAAACAAATTCAGCATAAGCCCCGCCAGTTATTGAGAGCATGGCAAAAACCTTGTCACCCGGGCGGAATGCCGACCTCTCCCCGGCCTGCTCCACCACCCCGGCAACATCGCCACCCAGGATACGTGGAAACTTCTTACCGGTGATTAGTTTCATTGAGCCATTTCGTATTTTGTAATCCACTGGGTTGATCCCGGCAGCATGCACACGCACAAGTACTTCTCCCGCTTTGAGCATGGGTATTCCGAGTTCCTGAATCTGTAATTCTTCTGGTTCGCCAAAGCGATTGATAACTAAAGCTTTCATATTTTAAGTTTTAAATTGATTGTAAAGATAGGAGGAAGTGGCCTCACAACAGTGTAATTAAGGAGATATTCCGAACCAGGCCCCTCAAATTGTGGCAGGATTGTAGAATATTTCCCACGTTTAGATCAATACCACATCATCGTTAATTCTTCACGAACCGCCTTTATACGTTTGTATTTGAGGATCATGGGTTCTATAGTATTTTACAGCTATAACAATCTGGCATAGTATTTAACTACGTTACCATTGCACTATTGTTAAACACAAAATCAATTGTTATGAGAAGTGCGACGATAGGCTTTTTAATTTTAGTTACCGGACTTGTGTTTTCAGGTGTTGTAAAATCCCACGAAACAAATTTCAGTATCGAGGACGGGTTCGAAGCGCACCCTTCTTTAACACGATAAAAACAAAAATTAATAACCATATAAAAAATACAGCGATTATGAAAAAAACAGGAATAGTTCTTATCGTTATCGGCAACATTCTTAACATCATGTCTGGTTTAACTATTAAGAGAAAAGTTACCACGTATGATGACATGAATGAAGAAATTGTTAAAGAAACAGAAAGCGGCCTCGTTTGCCCACGCTGGTCGGGTGTAGCTTTACTCATGGCAGGGTGCATTGTTTACCTTGCCGGACTTAGACGTAAAACCAATAAAACCTGATGTTATCAGATTTCTATATTTCATTGCAGTTTTGCTCATATTGTTTTGGGCACTTGGATTCCTCATATTCGGGCTGGGACAACTTATTCATATTCTATTAATCCTGGCAGTAATTTCGATATTACGCAGATTGATCAGAGGAAGAGAAGTGTTGCCAGGCTATAAACATAACCGGTTAGATTAACCTTAAGGCAGTGATAAGTCTTGAAACATAAATGTCTGTGGTGAATCTAACTTCTATATAACCCTCCTTAGTTAGCAACCCAAATTCCTGAGGTTCCTTTCCTGATAATGAGGAAAGGAACCTCTTTTTTTAACTATAGGGTCGTTTAGGATGGTTACGGTGAGAAAAAAACGACAGTACAAACAATAGAACAATAGTACAGTAGAATAATAGAACAATAGAACCATAGAACAGTTGAACCATAGAACATTTGAACATTTCTTTTTAAACCTGGGAACAAGATTGGGAGGTCATTTGCCAGGGTCTTGAACCAATAGAAGAGCAAGGCAATGTTATACTAAGTAATGAAAGTCAAGATATTAAATACCAATTATTTACCAAAGTAAGATAGCACGGATTGACATCAAAAGGTTCGCAAGTCTGTAGAAAATCACCAGCAACTGTTGCAGAAGTCCCCAACAATTACATTCATTCATTTTTGAGCAATAACTCCATATCACACAGACTTACTGATACTTATGCAATCATATGGTTTTTGGCATCCCTATTGAGTTATGTTAAGTAGTTCTTATTTTTAAACATTTAAAACTTAATAATTATGAAAACCCTATTTTTAGTAGCATTCAGTTTTGCAGTTATAACAAGTGCTTTTGGAATCCAAAATGATTTCAGACAAACTGCTAATATCATCGCCCTTGATCAGGATGGTGACAAAAGAACAGAAGTAAAATACGCGGAACTGCCACAGGCAGTAAGAGATGCTATGACCGGCACAGATTACAGAGGCTGGGTAGTTCAGGAAACCGCATACCTTGTCACGAAAAAAGATGGTGCTGGTGAATATTATGAAATTACACTGACCAGGCCAGGTACAGACGAAACACGTACCGTAAAACTTGATAAGAATGGCGAACTCTTTAAGAAAGATAAGGATAACAATAACCACAAGCAGGACTAATGTTCGCTTAAACGTAAAAAAGGAGTTGATTTTCAGCTCTTTTTTTTACCATATATTGTTGATCCGTTGCATTTTCCTGAAAATTAGAAGGCTCTGCCGGAAAATCAATTTGACTGATATTTATTTTACAAGATCCCTTAGCACAGAATTCTTTATCCCCGAAAGATAAGATTTCCACCAATAATTAAACACGAACCGACTGACGTCGCGTTCGAACTCAATCCTGCCGATTCTAAGTTCATCGTTCTTTCCCGGATTTGACGGATGATATAAGGCCTTTCTGCCTGCAAAACCTACAATGCCCTGAAACACTTTTCTTCCATCCGGAATTAACTCAACTTCAAGATCTGAATATTTCAACCTGAGTTCTCCAACCGACCTAACATCGTTTCCATAAAAGTGAAACGATGAATTCTGATGCATGCCCGCTTTTATCTTCACACCTGTGAGGGGATAAACTGCCGTATTAATTACCTTAAAAGCGAGTGCTGCCAATCTTCCTTTTGCTTCATAAGTGCCCGTAGAATCGGTAAGACTATATTTAAACTCTGCGCTGAGCGTTGATTCGCCAAAGATCAAAGCCTCAGCATGAATGGTCATGCTGCTGTCTGAAGCCAATGAATCCTTGAGATTGGATATGTTACTGATTACAGCGCTTAGCTGCTCAAACGGAATTTTGCCTTCTGAATCTGAATCGGCTGGAAGTTCTGCGTATACAATATCAAAATCATTGAACAGAATTTTGCCTGCAAAAAGCCCAAAATCTGCATTTTGTATCAGGCTTACAGGCATAACCGGGCGCTGCTGTTCATTAAAAGGTGCCTTGCGATCACGAAAAACTTCCACGTTCCCTCCATTCATTTCAATCTCTGAAATCACTATTGCGCCATCCTGGATAAATTCATCCGGCTTGAAACCTGAAATTTTGATATGATTTATTCCAATATCGAAGCGATCGGTTTGAAATTGCAAATGTTTATAAAATTCTTGTTTGCTATAACGGGGGATAACTTTCAACCCAGTCAGCTCAGTGGTTTGACCGTTGCCATCGAAGGATATGCTGTCAATTCTGAAGCTGTATAAACCGGTGGATGAGAAAGTGGTTGCATCCAATATCCGTAAGGAAAGTTCCGTTATCCCCGGGTTCAAAAAATAATTTTGACCTTCATCGTAGAAGTTGATCACAGCACCGAAATCAACTGCGCCTGTTTGTAGAACCTGCCTTGATGTATCAGCTACTGATTGTTGTTCTATTCTGAGTTTACCTGTGCATATATTTTTCAGGGAGAGTTGTTCCATTTTATTACTTTGCGCAGAATTAGATTCCTTTTTCCCAGCTTCATTGGTGTATACGACTAAGAAAATACTATCGGTGGAGAATCGGTTAACCTTCACGTTTTTCCTTCCAAGTGCAAGAGAAATCAAAGTCACCGAAGAAATGCTGAGGTTGTGGACTTCTGTTTCAAATATCTGGTTCGGAAGTAAACCTGCGTCTTTTTCACTAAATGCTATGGCTTTAGGGATAATCCGGATACTTGAAATAATTGTTGTTTGAAACAAAGTACTGAAACTTGAAGTACCTGCGTTAACTTCGTAAAGATCAATTGACTCCGGGCTCAATGCCGTTCTGATTTTTTCTTCAATTTTCTCAGAGAATATTCCCGGTAGAAAAGCATGTAACAGAAGCATCGTTACCAGCACCAAGGCGAATAGGCTGCCGATAACCAGAAGTAATATTTTTGATTTTTTCATAAGTGATGATTAGAAAAGAAGGTTTTTATTGCTTTTTTTTCGACCACACAGTCTTGATCTTGCTTAAAGTAATTGAATAATTATTGGTTCCTTCATTTCCCAGTAGAAATGCGTACGGCCTTAATGCATCATTATATGAGAAGATAATACGCATAATTGCCAGGAAAGGTACAACCAGAAGCATTCCGGGAATACCCCACACCATGCTGGCCGCAAAAAGACCTGTAATTACAAAAAATGGATTGATCTTAACATTGCCACCAACGATATTAGGAGTGAGTAAATTGTTCTCAATAAACTGTATAAAAATAAAAAGCAAAACCACCCTGAAGGCCATACCAGGATTCCCCTCAATAAGAAACGCGAATAAAAGAGGCACAATGCCACCCAGAAGGGTTCCGAAATAGGGAATGAAATTGAACAGTGCTGCAATAATGCCCAGTGCAATTGCATGTTTTAGACCAATGATCCACAAGCCTAAAGAATTGATTACACAAAGGATAAGAACAACAATAAAAACGCCTGAGATGTATTGAACCATTACCGTGGCTGTTTCCCGTAAGATTCCAATCATATTCGGTTTAAATGAATTTCCCGCAAGCTTTATTAAGAAATACATAAACTTTGTCCGGTAATACAGGAACAGGAAAATATACACCGGCATTAATCCTATAGCCACGATGGTGGAGCTAGTTGCATTAAAAACAGTTTCCAGATATTTCCCGCTCGATTCAAACAAAGAGGAACTTTGATCCTGTATTAGTTTCTGTGTATTCACTCTGTCGAAGCCAAAATAAGATACAATATCAGCAAGCATTTCCGAGAGATTTTCAATTCCGGTTTCAAAAAGCTCCGGTAGTTCGCTGGCAACGGATGATACCATGCGATAAGCAAATAAAATCAGGGTACCCAAAATAGCCAGAGAGCCAATAATCACAATCATATTGGCCAATATGCGTGGCAGCTTTTTTTTCTCGAGCCACCTAGCCATAGGATAAAGCAGATATGCAAATAATAATCCGAAGGCAACTGGGTAGAGAAAGTTGCGGATGGCGATCAAACCATATATAAAAAGGATTATAACCAAAAAGAAGTAGGTAATTTTTCTTGCTATCAAATAGCGTTTTTCATTGCTATCAGAATCAATCAGTGTATTCATGATATTCGGGTGAAGTTATTTTGCGTGTCACTCTTGAAGTTCATAACCAGTCATCTTACAATTAATGATCATTGGTTTGTTATTTACCGCCTGCAATAAAAATCAGGCTGAAAAACATGCAGATCGAAACATGAAGTTATTTCCCTTTTCAGGCAGGGTTCAGAGAAGTTTTTGAAAAACACAAGCCAATTTGATATAATCTTTTGAAAACGGAATACTTACAAAGAACTTTATCAAGCCTGAATAATAGAATAATGCTGCCCTTGAACGCTTGCTTTCACCTGGTAGTCAATAATTAAATAAACGGTTCGCATACTGACATTGTTTATTTGTTTACTTATCTCCCCTATCATGTAGAATATAGTCCTCAACAAATTAAAGAGGCTGTAAAGCACAGTCTTTTGAAAACGGATGAAAACACACTGTAATCAGGCGACTATATGTTTAGGGCAAATCGCTATCATCACTTATGGCATAGAGTTTTCAATTAGTTAAAGCCGGATTAAAAAATTAGTCAATATTATACACTTAAAATTCTGAAATTATGGACAAGTTAGAAATCAAAGGAAACTGGAATGAGCTGAAAGGCAAGCTTAAGCAGAAGTATGGAAACCTTACAGACGATGATCTTACGTATGCCGAAGGCAAAGAAGATGAGCTTTTGGGAAAACTCCAGAAGAAAATTGGCAAATCACGTGACGAAGTTATCAAAGAAGTAAGATCGCTCTAATCTCTTTGAGAAATTAAGTTGCCGGAGGATGTCTTAAAAGGCGATTCTTGTCATCTGATCCGCTGCGGCTGATCAGGATTACAAAAGCGTCAAAGTTTTGAGACATCCCCAACATATTTAAAACAGTAAATAATTAAAAACCTTTACCAATGAAAACCATAAGTAAATTAAGCATTTTGCTCATAATCATTTCAGCCGTCGTACTGTCATCGTGTAATTTTGAAAACGAAAAAGGCAGGGAAACATCTGAAATGGAGGAAGAACGTGCGGAAAAGCGCGATGAACTGTTAGCCAGATATGAAAATCTGAAAAATGAAATTGATGCGCGGATTGCAGAAATTGACAGGAGAATGGAAGGCGCAACAGCAGAGGCAAGGGAAAAGCTTGAAGATGCGAGAGAAGAATTGTTAAATGAAAGATCGGAACTTGAGGAAGCCATGGATGATTTGAGAGAAGCATCTAATGATACCTGGGATGATGTGAGTACTGCAGCTGAGAATACATATGCTTCAGTAAGAGATGGCTTTCAAAGAACCATCCAGGATATCGAGCAATGGTTTGAATAGCCATTAGCAGATCTACGGAGGTTTACCAATTTAAATCTAAGCACCAAAGCGGAATTCTGTTCCATATGTTGGATCAGAATTTCGCTATTTTATTTAACTTCCTGACCGTATTTGACAGTACTGCGTTAAGGAAATAGTTTGTAATCAGGAACTCAGCCAGTCCCAGGCCGTTTCTGCTTCTTCAAAATATTGGATCCTTACATTCTCGGGTATACTTTCTTGTTAGCCTGCTTGGCATAAAGATATTGCGAAACAATGATTGCAATTTGACAGGGTGGAAGTCGCAGAGCAAGGTGTTTTGAGAAGTTCTCACTTTAGTTTAGCTTACTCACAAAAACCGGTTTGTCCGATTCTTTAATGATATTGTTGGTGTTGCTGCCGAAGATCAATTTTTTGATCTTTCCTTTCCCCTGCGATAGCACGGCAATCATTTCCGGGTTATTTTTCCTCACGAAGTTGCGAATTCCGTTTTCGAGGCTATCGTTATTCACCACATTGATATCGTAATGGCCAAACATATTTTTAATTGCCAGAGTACGTAGTCTTTCAATGGCATATTCCGATGAGTTGGCTTCATCAGTAAGCACATGAAGTAGTTGCATCCTTGCCTTGAGGGCATGGGCAAAACCTACTATTTCTTTCAGGCCGCTTTGATCTTCTTCGTCAATATCAATGGCCACAAGTATGTTATTTATTTCGTCGGTATCTGTATCCTCTTTTAAGAAAATCACAGGATAATCAACCTTTCTGATGATCTTTTCCCTATCTGAACCAAAAAGCTTTTCCAGAAAAGTGTTTTCATCCCGGCTGCCACACACTAATAATCCAGCCTGAAATTCTTCCATATATCCGTTCAGATCGGTTTTGCTGTTATTAAATCTTACAATTGGTTTTACCTGAACCATTTCATTTGTGAGCCTGGCTGCTTCTTCATTCACAAGTCGCTGGTGCTTTTCCAACAAAGCCAGATTGAAATGGTCGGCCATATTTCCTTCAGACGTAAAAACATCACCTGATGCTGAAAAAGCCGGGGTATTTGCCGGTATGATCACATTTAAAAGCACTATTTCCGGAATACTCATTTGTACGGCCAGATTGATTGCAAAACCGGTAACCTTTGCTGATAATGCGTCAAGCTCTGTTAGAATTAGTATATTCTTCAAGTCCATGAATTTATATTTAAAACGTGTTGATATAATAGCTGCTAATATTGTACCACATAAAATGATTTGTTCACAACGTATGTAGATTGCTCTATACCTGTGTGTTAAATCTGGTTTTTATAATGAGTGATGATGCTTTTTGTAGAACAATTTCAACATTCACGGGTTAATATAGCGAGGCAATAGTGCAGAGTGTTATTTTCCCTGAAGGACTTCTATTATGAGACACATGGATCTTGAAGTATTACCCAACCCGGTGATCGTTTATGATTCAGAGTGGAAAATAAGTAAAATCAATGCATCTGCGGTTCAACAGTTGGGCTATACAACGGCTGAAGAACTGATCGGCAGATCCATACGTAGCATTGTACCTGCTAACGAAAGCCAAATTGCGAAGCATTTAAGCCGGATCCTGCAAAAGGAGGAAAAAGGGTTCTTTGTACAGTTGATCGAGCACTTAGGCAACAATGGCAAAACTGTTAAGCTGATATCCAAGTTCAGCATACTTGAACATGTACAGGATCATGTTACTTTCAGATATATTGAATCGGGTTTTTTGTTGGACGAGGCTCTTGAACAAAATGAGCGACAACTTAATAAACTGCACTATTACAAAATCCTGGCTGAAAATGTTCCCGGCCTCATGATGTTGCTGGTTAATAAGAGTATGGAGATACAGTGCAGTGTTGGGGATGAGAGATGGAAACGTAAAAAGTTTTCTGTTCACAGCGAAACTACAAATCTTTTGAACCGGCTTCCACAGAGTATTATTGACGTACTGCTGCCACTTCTCGAAATAGCTTTTGATGGCACATCTGTGAGCAGGGAATTCAATCATGGAACTCACTTTTATTCAGTGCAACTAACGCCCTTGCTAGATTATGAAAATCAGAATTTGTGTGTAATTATTCTGCAGAATATAACTGAAACCAAGATTGTAGAAAACAAGTTAAAGCTATCAAAAGAAGAAGCAGAGGCTGCCAATAAGGCCAAAAGCAATTTTGTAGCACAGATGTCGCATGAAATCAGAACGCCACTCAATGCAATCATTGGTTTTACTGATCAGTTGGGGAGAACTAAACTCTCAAAAAAACAATCCTCTTATATGGATGTGGTGAAGAATTCATCACAGCATCTGCTATCATTAATTGACGATATCCTCATTCTATCAAAGATTGAAGCAGGCCAGATTGAAGTAGAAGATGAACCATTTAGGCTTTCAGAAGTGATTAATGCTGTAACCGATGTACTTGAAGTCCGGCAAAAAAAGAAGAACCTGGACTTTCAAATCCATTCAGATCTATCTTTGGATGAAGTATTGTGTGGTGATCCTGCCAAACTCCGGCAGGTTCTCATCAATCTTTTAAACAACGCTCTAAAGTTCACCCAAAAAGGAAGTGTAACGCTCGGTTGCTCAACCATTAGTGCCAGCCTTGAGGAACTAACATTGCTTTTTGAAATTACGGATACCGGGATTGGTATCGCACCAGAGAATTTTGAAAGGATATTTAATCCCTTTCAGCAGGGTGATGGCTCTATCAGCCGCAATTACTTTGGTTCAGGTTTGGGTCTTACAATCAGCAAGAATCTTGTTGAATCCATGGGTGGTTCAATTAGCGTTAAAAGCCGGTTGGGTGAAGGTTCAACTTTTTCGTTTTCACTTACATTCAAGAGGCCAACCAAACCATACAATCAAATTCGGAACAAAAAAACCTCATTGCCACGGATTTCGCTCAGTCATGTCAATGTTCTTTTTGTTGACGACGATCCTGCGAACCGCCTGCTGGGAAGCGTGATCCTTAGCAACAATAAGATCAAGGGCGATTTTGCCTCATCAGGCGAAGAAGCAATCAAACTATTCATCCCGGGTCGCTATCACCTGGTTTTTCTCGACATCAATATGCCTGGCACAAGCGGTATTGATGTTGCCCTGCATTTCAGAAACATAGAGAGTAAGTTCAAAAACCACCGACCTTCAGTTATCATAGCTATGACTGCCAATGTGCTTAGAAGGCATATAGAACAGTATATACAAGCAGGTATGGACGACGTAATACTTAAACCTTTCAAAGAAGATGAATTTTATGAAAAAATCCTGATCCATTCGAATAACACGGACGATGCAGCCTCATGCGTTCATGCAAGCATACCAAAATTAAAAGGGGCTTCAGAATTTGACTTGAGTGAATTGTTTAAAATCGCCAAAGGGAATACAGAATTTATAATTTTAATGTTCAACACTTTTCTTGATAATGGAGAAACCCTATTGCAAAAAATAAAAAAATCATTCGCAGACAATGATTACCAATCTATTGCTGAAGCGGCCCATCGTCTTGCACCCGCCTTCGAGCAGTTAGGTTTTATAGAAGCCACTTCACTGCTTAAAGCAATAGAAAACCGATATTTAAGGAATGTATCCAGCCACGATCCTGTTCTTATTGAAAATGCGATGAGTAAAATAGAGGCGGGAATAGCAGTTATACGAAAGGCCAGAAATGAAATGCGTTGATTTAAAAACTATTATGGCAATTATAGTATTACCTTTACAAATAAACTTTTAATAACCCTGGCAATGAAAACCTCAATATTAATTATAGACGATGATCCTTTTATTGTTAATTTGCTAGAAAACTATTTTAAGAAAGAAGGATATCAGATTTTTACTTCTTCAAGAGGAAAACCGGCACTTAAAATTCTAAACGCTGAGCGAATTGATGTTGTTTTGTGCGATATACGCTTGCCTGACATCAATGGAACAGAACTCTTGTTATTTATCCGCCAGGGATCGCCTGATACAATGGTTATTATGATGACAGCTTATGCCGAAATTCGGGCAGCAGTTGAAAGCATAAAGGCCGGAGCTTTTGATTATGTTACCAAACCTATTCAACCTGAAGAGATAAGCAATACAATAAGGCGTGCCATCAAGGTAAAAGTAAGTAATCAGGTAGCAACTGAAGATGTTTTTATTACTGGTGAAAGTACCAAAATGCTTGAGGTGATTGACCAGGCTAGGCTGGTGGCTCCAACAGATATGTCGGTGTTGATACAGGGTGAAACCGGTTCTGGAAAAGAATATATAGCCAGGTTAATCCATCAAAACAGCAGCCGCAAGAATAAAAAATTCATGGCTATTGACTGTGGTGCCATACCCCGCGAACTTGCAGCCAGTGAGCTTTTCGGTCATATAAAAGGTTCCTTTACCGGTGCAATATCCGATAAATCGGGATACTTTGAACAAGCCAATGGCGGTACCATTTTTCTTGACGAGATTGGCAACCTTACCTACGAAACCCAGGTAAAATTATTACGGGCAATTCAGCATAAGGTAATTACCCGCGTAGGCGACAGCAAGACTATTGATGTTGATGTTCGCATAATTTCAGCATCCAACAGCGATTTATTGAAAGCATCAGGCAATGGGAACTTTCGTGAAGACCTTTATCACAGGATCAACGAATTTAAACTTGAGCTTCCTCCGCTTCGTAAACGTGGCGATGATATTTTAATTTTCGCAAATCACTTTATTAAAGAGGCTAACCGCGATTTAAAAAAGGAAGTGACAGGTTTCGACGATGAGGTGGCTACTGTATTTAAAAAATACTCTTGGTATGGTAATCTTCGCGAATTGCGCAATGTAGTAAAACGCAGTGTACTTGTGACCCGCAATTCAGTCGTTGACCTAAGCTGTTTGCCTTTGGAATTAAGCACACATCAAGAAGAATCAGATCATACTGATGAATCGAATGATGCATATCTTGATCTTAAAGATGCTACTGAAAAAGCAGAGAAGCTGGTGGTTGAAAGAGCGCTAAAAGAAGCGAACTATAACAAATCAGAAGCCGCCAAATTATTAAACATTGACAGAAAAACACTTTATAATAAGCTCCGCCGGTTTGGGATTGAACTTTAAACAAGCTCCAAGCCCCAAGCCCTCAGCCCAAAGCTAAGTTCTATTTCTCAATCTCGAAAGAAATCTTTGCATTCACAGCATAGGACACAATCCGGTTGTTTTCAACGTTTGCATGCATATGCTTAATATAGATTGATTTGATGTTCTTTAAGGTTTTCCCGGCTTCATCTACAGCATTTTGAGTTGCTTCAGAAAAACCTTTATCCGATGAAGCTATAACTTCAATTACTTTTACCATTTTCATAATTTCTACTTTTTTGGTTAATACTTTCAGGCTTTGTTGCAAAACCGTGCCATAAATCCTAAAGCGACTTTAACTCTATGGAAGTCTGCTCTATTTAACTGTTGCCGGAAAAGATTATGTGGAGTTGAATACTATTTTCAACACTCTTGTAGAAATGTTTCAACATTGAATTGTGTGAATCGTGGCAAACCTTTTACACTGAAATAATTTTCTCTTTTTTATGATACCAGTCTTTAGGGGTGTTTATTCTTCTTACATCATTTAATGGGCGAATCTCATTTTATTTTCTGAGAACTTGGCCGAATACGCTGTAATTATTGGCACATGTCGTACAATGGCAAGTTGGCGAGCTTTGGAATGATTATTTCATTACCCGTCAAAGAAAGCATTCAATCATATATGACAAAACAAGAAAACTTGAAAGAAATAAGTGTTGCTATCATGGCAACCGATGGATTTGAAGAAGTTGAACTAACGGTTCCTAAAGAAGAACTTGAAAAACATGGTTTCACAGTTCATATACTTGCCGAAGGTTCCCTGCTAAAATCATGGAATAAAAAACAATGGGGTCGAGATTTTAAGTCGGATGCCCTGATTGATGATGCAGATCCCAGCAGATACGATGCGCTCATTTTGCCGGGCGGTGTTATCAATTCAGATCGTTTAAGGAGAAATAAAGCAGCAATTGAGATTGTTAAGAAATTTAATGCGGAAAAGAAACTGATTGCTGCAATTTGTCATGGACCACAATTACTGATAGAAGCAGACCTGGTAAAAAACAGGAAAATGACTGCACACCATGCTATAAAAACGGATATGATCAATGCCGGAGCCGATTACCAGGGCAACAGCGTTGCAAATGACAACAACTTTATTACGGCCATGGGTGCGGAAGATGTTTCGAATTTTGCAGACCATATCATTTCCTACTTAAGACCGAAAGACGAATGAGGTTTGCGACAAAAATGAATGACTGATAACTATAAACCTTTCTCATCAGCAATCATTCACAAGCGTTGAAACCTGATTTTACTCAATCAAAATAAATTTCATAAACCTAAAATCGTAATACAATGAAACACAGTTTGAAAAATCTAATAGGTTATTCCATTGAAACAAATGATGGAATGGAAGGGAAAATTAAGGATTTCCTTTTTGATGAAGACAACTGGGCAGTCAGATATCTTGAGGCTGACTTCGGAGGTTTCTTTAACGACAAAAGAGTCATATTGCCGGTTGATGTTATCATTAACCCAAATTGGGAGAATAATCAAATTCTATTGAATACCTCAAAAGAAAAGATCGGACTCAGTCCCGCGCCGGCTGAAATACCAACAATTTCGCGTGAATACGAACAGAAGCTTTACGAACATTATGGCTATCCGATGTATTGGGGTGCAGGGTATGTTCCTCCTTTGCCTTCAGGTGCATATTTTCCGGCCAGGCCACTGAACGTGCCCAAAAATAAACAAATCAGTGAGAAAGCTATGAATTCAAGTCTCAGAAGTTTCAAGGATGTTGAAGGATATAATATCCGGGCAACTGATGATACCCTCGGCCACGTTGAAGACCTTATTGTTGACGATGCCGATTGGCAGCTTGTATACCTGATTGTGGATACAAGCAATTGGCTGCCATGGAGCAAAAAGGTAATGCTTGCCGTTGACTGGATGAAAGAAATCAGCTATGCGAACCGGGAAGTCAAAATAAATCTGACTACTGATACAATCAAAGACGCTCCGGATTATGATTCTGACCAGCCGATCGAAATGTCGTATGAACATGAACTATCAGAATATTATCAGCGAAACAGGCTAATGTAAATATCCTGCAATAACCCCAGGTTTTTATAGTGGATAAGATATGCCCCAGTAATCAGCAAATGTTATACACAGGCATTATCTGGTATTCTTCCCTTGCTTTCCTGGCATAAATGAAATTCACTTTATTACTGAAATGTAGCGTTGCTTCTACATTTTAGCCGGGAAATCCACAATAGTGATCATCCAATACAAGCACTGTTTAATAGATAAACAGCGATTTTGCTGTAAACAATGCTTACCGAACAATTACATCTTTTATCTTCTTATTAATAATTTTGGTTGGTATAACATTTGTCTTTCCTACCATAAGGAGATAATGGATTTCTCCAAAGGAAGCAGAAATCATTAACATCAATGATCTTACAAATTAACACTAAATCCTTATTCATATGGAACGCAAATCAAATGCTACAAAATCCGCTTCACAAAAACCATCCGTCGCAGATACACAATCAAAGGCAATGAAACCTACTAAGCAACCAACTGGTTCGAAAAAGAAAAGTGGCAACAAGGATACAACTGCTGAGAGTGTATTTCCAACCGGCGAACATCAGGTGGATTTAGAGGAAAAAATTCGCCAAAGAGCTCATCAGATTTCTCATGAGAAAGACAATGCAGCCAATTCTGAAATGGAAAATTGGTTACAGGCTGAAAGAGAAATCAAGGATGATAAATGGAAAACAGATAATTACTCTCAAAATTTGTAATCATTACTGTATTTACTTTCCTAACAGTAGAGGATAAGCATGCTAAAATCCCTGAGATATTAAGACCTGGTAGTTTCAGGGTAATTGAGGATAAACCAAGCCTTACACTGTAATTGTGTCTTTGCTTTAAATTCGCAGTTTTCTCAACCAGCTTATTTTATACAACCCGAAAAAAATTATGCCGAAACAAACTGAAAACAAGGTAAGGGACTATTACAATGAACATGTTAAGGACGAAGATGCCCGCCTCGATGAACATCCTTTTGAGATTCCGGTAACCATGCATTTTGTGAATAAATACCTCAAACCCGGAGATTCAATTTTTGATGTAGCGTGTGGAACGGGACGCATAGCTGAGATACTGCTGAACAAGGGATATTCACTGGGGCTCAATGATTTGTCAGACAACAATATAAAGCTTGTGAAGCAACGTTTGAACAGCCACGGGAATTTGCTTTTCATTAACCGGTCGGATGCTTTGGATAGTAAAAAATGGGATCATAAACAATGGGATGGGATTCTTATTCTTGGCCCTTTGTATCATTTGATCAGTAAAGAGAAGCGATTGAAGGTTCTTGATTTGGCCTTTCAACATCTCAAACCGGGTGGGTTCGTTTTCTCTTCCTTTATGACCCGAATTTGCGCAATGATTTATGGTTTGAAACATAATCCGATGGGCGTGCGCTATCCTGATGGAGCTAAAAAACTTTGGGAAACCGGATCGGATGATCGTTTCGTGGAAGATACCGAGTTGTTTACGAATGCATACTTCGTACATCCCGAAGAGGTGAACGTACTCATGGAGCAAACTGGCTTCGAACCCCTGCACCTGGCAGGGGTCGAAGGCATTTTTGGTGAGCGCTTTGAATTATATCATCAGCTTGATGAGGATCTCAAAAAGCCCTGGATGAATTTCATTATTAAACATTGCGAGGATATTCACATGGTTAACCAAGCAAAACATCTATTGAGTGTTGCAAGAAAACCGGAATAAATTCAAGTTGCTCAACTTTCTAAACATCCTAAACTCTAAACTTCTAAACACTCTAAACTTCCTTAGCCTTCTTAGCGAGAGAGAGATAAAGAATCAACAGGCTAGGTATCTTTAGCAACGATTAGCTCAGCCTCCAACACTATATTTATTGAATTCAGCGCTTTTGATACCGGGCAATTCTCCTTGGCATCTTTAGCGATTTCTTCAAATTTATATTTATGAATAGCAGGAACGTTGCCTTTGGTCTTAAGCAGGATTTCGGTTATAGAAAAAGAATCTCCTGTTTTGGCAAGCGTAACTACGGCCTCGGTTTCTATCTTTACGGGTTTGAAACCGGCTTTGTCGAGGGCGTGGGCAAGCGCCATTGAAAAGCAACTTGCATGGGCTGCACCTATTAATTCCTCAGGACTCGACGCATCCTTATTATCCTCAAAACGCGAAGAAAATTTGAGGCTGCCTTCATATCCACTGGTTTTGAGCCTGAAGTTTCCGTTGCCCTGTACAAGGGTCTTGTTCCAACTGGCATTTGCATAATGTTTACTCATAATTTCACTTTTTAAATTAATTGATTTTAAAATATTTAGATATTAATCCGATTTATTGGGTTCACCGATAAAATTAAAACATTTCCTAAGTATAATGGAACCATAAATGCCGATGTGGAAAATCAAAATTCATTTTCATACAAACCGGTATTTACAACGAGTTTATTCATTTCAGAACCGCTATCCATGATTTTAACTTTATCAACATCTCTCTTGTTGGTGATCCATTCACGGGCTAACTTACCTTCTTCTTCAGGACGCGAACTCATTATAAAGGCGGCTACCAGCCTGTCGCCCTTGAACCACCAGGTGCTGAAATCGCCGGTTTCCAGATTGCCTCTGTTGAATACCTCATCAGCATCTTCGGTGTCACCGAAAAATTCATAGGAATACTCAAAAACATCGGAAAAAAAGAATGGAAGGAAAACATATGGTTCCCGCTTACCGGTCATCACCCTTATAGCATGAGGCCCTTGTTCAAAGGCATGTTCCCAATGTTGAATAATTTTAATTTTCCCAAAAATCAAATCAGGAAATTCAACGACATCACCGGCAGCATATACATTTTCAATATTGGTTTCGCAGAATTCATTTACTACAATGCCCTTGTTAATGTTAAGGCCGGAGTTCTCAAAGATATTGATGTTGGGTCTCACACCAATGCCAGCCACAACCATATCAGTTTCCAACATTTTGCCAGATGTAAGTTCTACCGATTCAACTTTTTCATTTCCATGAAATTTTATTACGCTTTCGCGAAATACCAGATTCACTCCTTTTTTCTCGAACGCATTCTGAAAAAATGCAGCAATATCTGCCGATGCAAATTTTGAAAGCAGTCTTTCTTCAGGTAATACAAGGGTCACATCAAGGCCCATTTGATTTAGAGAAGCTGCCGTTTCAGTGCCAATATAGCCTCCTCCCACAACAACTACTTCTTGAGCCTTAGCGGCTTGTTCTCTTATGTTGTCGGATTGCTTAATGCTCCTGAGGTAAAAAACATTATCCAAATCTTTGCCTTCAATATTGAGTCGTTTTAGTTGCGATCCGGTAGCGATCAGCAATTTTTCATATCCGAGTACTTGACCGTCGCCTAAGTCAAGTTTTTTATGTCCAAAGTTCACTGCTTTAACAGTTGTTTCAAGTAATACATCAATCCCATTTTTAAGATAAAATTCCTTTTCCTTTATCAGAATTTCCTCAGTATTCTTACCATCTCTGAGGTAGCCTTTTGAAAATGGTGGCCGATTCATTGGCAGGATGGATTCAGTTGAAACGATGCACAACTCTCCTTTTTGAATACCCTGTTCAGCGAATTCTTTTGCTGCATATCCCGCGGTAGTTCCGCCGCCAATGATGATATATTTGTAATTTTTCATCAGTCTGATATTTAAATTTTTATAGAGTAAGGCACAAATGCTGGTTCTGAAAATTATACTTTGGATATTTTTTAGAACCTGAAGATGGCATTTAGTTCAGTATTGGGATCAGGCATCTTCTCCGGATCCATAAAAAACACAGTGCCATTGTTCAGTATTGTGTTCACAGCAGCCATATTCAGTAAGCACACACTCTGCTCAGCTATCTTATCCTGAATATTAATCTCATTGTTGGCCTCATCAAATGTTCCCCACATCTCGCTGCCCTTACAGATGAATAAGGTATCAATCCGCTGGTGCACTGCTGCAGGGATTATGTCCGCTGCATTAACGGATGCCTTTTCATTTGAGATTGCCTGTTCAAACGCCGTAGACTTTTCTTTTCTACGGCTGTTGAAATAATCCTTAAGTAAAAGCCTCGCTTTTTCATGAAGCAGCGTTGGCTGCTCATGTTCAGGATTGCCTGCAATAAATTCGTTTTCCAGATTTTTATAAGCATTTACTTCACGATACAAAGGCACAAGGAAGTCAACCGCGGCAACAATAAGCGGATCGCTCTTCTGCTGCAGAACCTTCAACACTCCTTCATTTATAGCCCTGAAATACTTAATGATTTCTTCTTTCCCATCTTCTTTGCCAGCTCCGTGGCCATGAAACAATGCCTGGTTTGTGCCTGTCTGACCAGTACGGAACTGAAGGTTCTTTTCTTTCATATCAGAACCTACAACCTCTTCCATATTTTTAGGAAGCATCTCCCCTAGCACTAATTCTTCGATCCGGTGAGGATGGCACTCAAATAATTTGACACTTCCCAGGCTTAGTGAAAGAATATAAAATCTGCCATTATCATTCAAATAAGGCATCAAAGGTTTAAGATTAAAATGATCCGCTACATAAATATTTTCTTCGAACTCAACAGGTAATGTAAAGTAATGAAAGAGACTAGCATTTCTGAATACCGCCAAGCCGTTTGACTGCTGTTTCCAGAACCCATTGTTTTCAACCAGTTTAACTACTGGCTGAAGAATCTTGTCTATTTCCTGGTTTTTAAGCTTGTACGATTCGAGCCGAGCGCGAACACGCTTTACCTGATTTTTCATATTCTTCTTATCAAGCATTTGATTCACTTCCTGCCCGGCTTTGTGGGCCGGGATAAATATGCTAATGCAATGAGGTTCGTGAACTGTTGCTAGTTCTTTGAATTTGTCAATAGTTATATTGTCCATCGTGGTAGTTTTTAAAGAAACAATTTTCAAAGCCGTAGGTTGCAAAATTTCCCCAACAGATATATTGAGTTGTGTAGAAATCTCTACAATACCTGATATCATCCCTGGAAGTCGAAGCCAAATAGAGAGAAGGTCCTTTACGAATTATTTTAGTGTCCCTATTTCCAGATTACTGGTGATTTCTGGCTAAACCTGTTCCTTACTTATAATCTCTCCTTCTTTGTAAATGTAAGTTCGCATCTGTCCGTCCCACCCTGGCATGTTACGTCTTAGCCATTCCAGGGTCATACAGGCATGTTCTATTTCTTCATCCCGGTTGTGTTCCAAAATAGCTTTAAGGTCTTCGTTACCGGCAGCATCAATGCGTTGCTGATACCAATCAATGGCTTCAATTTCTTCTTTCAGACTTACCAAAGCCCTCGAAAAATCTCTGGTTTCCTTGCTGAGTTCTTCAACTGGTTCGTGATAATTTAACATAACAATATAGTTTTGGTTAAAGGTTTGTCAGCGAGGTTTTGCAAACTTCGAACCAAAACAAATCACAAAACAGATAAACAAGGGCAGCTATTTGTAGCTGTTGCTCGTACTTATCTAGACCATAGGTGATTTTGCGATTCTGCAAAAAAGCCTATGCGTGGTAAACCCAAATCGCTTATCGCTCAATAATCCTTACTTTTGTCCATCAAACGCAACAACATGCGCACAGAAGAAGATTTCATCGGTAAACTTGAGCTTCCTGAAGAGGCCCTATATGGTATTCATGCATTGCGGGCAAAAAATAATTTCCCCGATCTCACCCCTTTCCCGCTGGAATGGTATAAAGCCTTAGGATTTGTGAAACAGTCCTGCTATCTCACCGGAAAACAGTTTGGTCATGCTGCTCGCGAACGCTATGGCAAAAAAGGGCTCCCGATAACTTTACCTGATGATAAAATCCTTGATTACCTGATAGAAGCATCTGCCGAAGTAATTGCAGGAAAGCATTTTGAGAATTTTATTGTTCCGGCCATTAGTGGTGGTGCCGGAACCAGCATCAATATGAATGTGAACGAAATCATTGCCAATGTTGCTTTGATGAAAGCCGGTCATAAACCTGGCAATTACAAAGTTATTGACCCGATCGAGCACGCCAATTTGTTTCAATCTACCAACGATGTGGTTCCCACAGCATTGAAAGTGGCGATAATGTTGCTGCTCAATAAACTGGAAACAGTTATCAATCAATTGCGAACCGAGGTTGAACGGCTTGAGCAGGCATACCGTGACGTGCTACGCATTGGTTACACACAAATGCAGGAAGCTGTGCCTTCTTCTTTTGGCAAACTTTTCAGCGCTTACTCTGAAGCGCTTTCGCGCGACTGGTGGCGAGTGAGCAAATGTTTTGAACGCATCAAGGTGGTAAACCTGGGTGGCAGCGCAATTGGAACCGGGTTGGCAGTTCCCCGCTTTTTTATCATGGAAGTAGTTCCAACACTTCAAAAACTCACGGGTTTGCCGGTAACACGCGGCGAAAATCTTTCGGATACAACATCCAACCAGGATGCCTTTGTTGAAGTGCACGCCACGCTCAAATCCCATGCTGTGAACCTAGAAAAAATGGTTTCCGATTTGCGAATGCTGGGATCGGACCTTAGTGGAACTCCTGTGCTGAACCTTCCGCAAAAACAAGCCGGAAGCAGCATTATGCCAGGTAAAGTCAATCCTGTGATTCCGGAATTTGTGGTTAGCAGCGCCCAAAGAATTTACAGCAATGATAACCTGATCACCAATCTTTGTGCTCAGGGCTGCCTTGAACTCAATGCCTATTTACCAGCTATCGGCCATGCAATGATCGAAAGCCTTAAACTGCTCATTGCAATGGGTTCGATCCTGAAGGAAAACCTACTCAAGGATCTTACAGTGAATGTGGAAATTTCAATTAAGCGGCTGATGCAAAGTCCGGCTATCAGCACAGCGCTGCTTCCTTATATCGGCTATCACAAAGCAGGTGAACTGGCAAAGCTAATGAAAACGAAAGGTCTGGATATTTTTCATGCGAACCAGGAACTTGATCTGCTTCCGGAACAAAAGCTCCATCAAATCCTCAAACCCGATAACCTGCTAAAACTTGGCTACTCACTGAACGATTTAAGCGACGAATAAGATCATGGCAAAAGGAAGGGAAACCAAACCGCATATAGGCATCTTCGGCCGCCGCAACAATGGCAAAAGCTCGCTCATCAATGCGCTGGCCGGGCAGGATATCGCCATTGTAAGCGATGTGGCCGGCACCACCACCGACCCGGTTAAAAAATCAATTGAAATTCATGGCCTCGGCCCGGTGATCATGGTGGATACCGCCGGTATTGACGATACCGGAGAACTTGGCGGGAAGCGAATCGAAAAAACACAAGCAGCGCTCAAAACCATTGATCTGGCTATTCTTGTGATCGCTAACAACGCCTGGAATGAGCATGAAGAAAACCTGGTGGCAAAATTTCGTGAACATGATATCCCGTTTTTTGTGGTTCACAATAAATCAGATCTGGCTCCCGCGAATCCCGTATTTATTGGAAAAATCAGAACCGATTACGAAGTTACAGTTGTGGATTTCATTGCTGCCAGTAACGATAAGTGGCAGGTAGAAATGCTGGTGGAACTGATGCGCAGGTTGATGCCGGAATCTGCGTTGTTAAAAAAGACAATCGTTGGCGACCTGATCTCTTACGGCGATGTTGTGCTGTTGATTACACCTATTGATATTGAAGCTCCCGAAGGTCGCCTGATCCTGCCCCAGGTGCAGGTAATCCGCGATGTACTTGATCATGATGGCGTAGCGGTAGTTGTAAAAGAACGCGAAGTGGATGCCTTCATCAAACGAATGAACCCGAAACCAGCGTTGGTAGTCACCGACAGCCAGGTTTTTCTTAAAGCGGATGCTTCGATACCTAAGGATATTCCGTTGACAAGTTTCAGCATTTTGCTTGCAAGGCAAAAAGGTGATTTTGAAAATTATTTGAAAGGAACGCCAAAACTTGCTAAATTAAAGGATGGCGACCGGGTGCTGATCCTGGAATCCTGCACCCATCATGTTTCCTGCGATGATATCGGGCGGATGAAGATCCCGCGTTGGCTAAGCAATTTCAGCGGCAAAAAACTGGAATACGAAGTGGTAGCCGGTCTTTCATCTTTGCCCCGCAACATCAATGAGTATGCCATTGTAATACAATGCGGTGGTTGTGTGATCACCCGCAAACAACTGATTAACCGGCTCAAACCTGCTGTGGATGCTGGCATACCTGTAACCAATTACGGGATGGCCATAGCGTTCGTACATGGAATTTATAATCGTGCCGTCGCACCTTTTCTGGGTGAAAACAGCGAAAAAGCAGACTACCTGTAAAGCAATAAAATCTTTTCAAATTGCAACACTGGCTTTGATATGCGGATGGGGATCGTAACCGGTAAGCTGGAAATCTTCAAATTTAAATTCAAAAATATCTTTTACATCGGGGTTGATAAGCATCTGAGGCAGATTTCTGGGTTCGCGAGTAAGTTGAAGCCTTGCCTGGTCGAGATGGTTCAGATAAAGATGAGCATCGCCAAAAGTGTGAATAAACTCTCCGGCCTCTAATCCGGTGACCTGGGCAATCATCATTGTAAGCAAGGCATAAGATGCAATATTGAACGGAACGCCAAGGAAAACATCGGCGCTGCGCTGGTAAAGCTGGCACGAAAGCTTGTTGCCCGCCACATAAAACTGAAACAGGACATGGCAGGGTTGCAAAGCCATCCTTTCCAATTCCGCAACATTCCAGGCGCTGATGATCATCCTGCGTGAATCGGGGTTGTTTTTGATAAGCACAATTACTTCCGAAATCTGGTCAATAACTTTATTTTCAGCCTGCCAGCTTCGCCATTGCTTGCCATAAACAGGACCCAGATCGCCATTTGCATCGGCCCATTCATTCCAGATATTTACTCCGTGGTCGTTAAGGTACCTTATATTGGTATCCCCGTTCAAAAACCATAACAATTCATAAATGATTGACTTCAGGTGAAGTTTTTTGGTGGTAAGAACCGGGAAACCTTTGCCCAGGTCGAACCGCATCTGGTAACCAAACACACTTAAGGTTCCTGTGCCTGTGCGGTCGCTTTTACTGACTCCGTTCTTTAAAATATGATCAAGAAGTTTGAGGTATTGGTGCATGGTTGCTGGTTACTGGTTACGGGTTGCTGGTTACTGGTTGCTGGTTGCTGGTTACTGGTTGCTGGTTACGGGTTGCTGGTTGCTGGTTACTGGTTGCTGGTTATTGGTCTTGTGTCTTGTTCCTTATGTCTTGGGGCTTGGGGCTTTGAACTTGGAACCTGGAACCTCACCCCAGTATGATCCCTATAATCGTTGCTGAAAACAAGGAAGCAAGCGTTCCTCCTGCCAGCGCCTTCATCCCGTATTTTGAAAGTAATACGCGTTGGTTTGGTGCAAGGGAGCCAATTCCGCCAATCTGAATACCAATGGAAGCAAAGTTTGCAAAACCACAAAGAATATAGGTAGCCATGATGATTGATTTACCCGAAGCAAATGCTCCTGCCTCTTTCAGCTCGGCAAGGCTCACATAGCCAATAAACTCTGTCATGATCAGTTTCTCACCGAGCAGGCGGCCAACCAGGGTAATATCAGGGGTTGCTACTCCTAACAACCACATGAGTGGAGCAAAAGCATAACCCAGAATAAACTGCAACGACAAAGCATTGTATTGCCCATTGCTGAATTCTGCAATCATGGGGTTCAGACCCAAAAGATTGCCGGTTTTGAGTAAAATAAAATTTGCCATCGCAATAAAAGCTAAAAACACAAGCAACATGGCTGCAACATTTACGGCAAGTTTTAAGCCTTCGCCGGTTCCGTTCGATATTGCATCCAACACATTGCTGCCAATCTTATCTTTAGTTACTTCAATGGTCCGGTCAATATCTTCGGTTTGTGGGACCAGCATTTTTGCTACCACCACCGCTCCCGGCGCTGCCATGACAGATGCAGTGATCAGGTGCTTGGCAAACATGAGCCGTTGCACGGGGTCGGTCCCCCCTAAAAAGCTTATGTAAGCTGCCAATACTCCTCCGGCCATGGTAGCCATCCCTCCGATCATTACCAGCAGCATTTCACTTTTTGTCATTTTAGGCAAGTAAGCTTTTATTAAAAGTGGCGCTTCAGTCTGGCCGAGAAAAATATTACCGGCCACCGACAGGCTTTCAGCCCCCGATAGGCGCATAGCTTTGGTCATAAGCCAAGCTAGTCCGTAAACCACTTTTTGTATGATGCCGAGGTAAAACAACAAACTGGTTAAAGCCGAGAAAAATATGATTGTAGGCAACACCTGGAAAGCAAAAATAAAACCGTAAGCATCAACATTCATTAAACCACCAAGCAGAAACTCACTTCCCACGCGGGTAAAGTCAAGAATGACTATAAATATCTTCCCTATAAACTCAAAGAAGCTCATAATAAATGGCACTTTCAACACGCCTATGGCCAACACAACCTGGATAGACAATCCAATACCCACTAGTTTCCAGGAAATGGCCTTGCGGTTCGAACTCAACAAAAAAGCAATAATAAGAAGCACAACAAGGCCTAGCATTCCACGAAGGATTGTAATGAGCTTCATTCCTGTAACGCCTTCGGCATCTGACAATAAAATAGATGATGTTTCTGAACCAGTCGAAACCTCAATTTGATCCACCTGAATTGTCGTATCAGCAATTTGAACAATACTGTCCTGCTGTTGTGAGGCAAAAGCCACAGTTACCATTAGTATCAACGCGATAACAAGCGGCAAACTTTTACGGTTATGTTTCATAGGATCGGGTTAAGAATTAGTTAATGATGGTATTGGTGAGTAAGATCACTAAAATGTAATACTGAATTAGGTATTTGTTATTCTTATCTTACCCGGTTTATTCATGTTTGCGAACTCTTAGTTGGCTTTCGGCTAAAGCTTGTAATTGCATATGTTTTATGTAGGGTCGCCTTTACGGGTTTTAATTTCATCCCTGATCCTTGATGCCTTCTCGTATTCTTCTGCTTCAACTGATTGCTGCAACATGGCTTTTAATTCGCTAAGGTTAAATTGTCTGAGGTCGTGGGTGGCCCTTTCCTTTTCTTTTTCTGCTTCCTGGGCTGTCTCCTCGTTTTCATCGTCAACAATAACACCGGCTTCGCTAAGGATTGATTCGTAAGTATAAATCGGGCAGCTGAACCTGATGGCAAGGGCAATGGCATCGGAAGTGCGTGAATCAATAGACATTTCCCGGTTACCATCTGAACAAATCAGTTCAGCATGAAAAACGCCTTTTTGAAATTTGTTTATCACCACCTCGCTCATTTCAATTTCGAATGTGGAGGCAAAACTCTTTATAAGGTCGTGGGTCAATGGCCTGGCTGGTTTAATTTTTTCGAGCTCAATGGCAATGGCATGTGCTTCAAAAGCGCCAATAATGATTGGCAACCTTCGGTTACCATCCACTTCACCTAAGATCAAAGCATAGGCGTTTGTTTGCGATTGGCTGTAAGACATTCCCTTTATTTCCAATTGAATCTTTCTCATCCTGTTGTCTTTACAAATTATTCTGGAAAATGATTTTTCGATACAAGCAAAACAAGTTGTTACGGCCAATTGTTGAACATCGCAGCAATTATTAAGGGTTGTAAAAGTAAGCAATATTGCAGAAACGCTTTTAGACCCTAAAAATTTTTTATTTTTTTGCTATTGTGGATTATTAATGATTATGGCAGCGTAAAAAGAAGTTCCTTCATATATCAGCACAGGACTTCGCTGTTTATAAATTAGAATAGTGCATAAGGCATCCGGCTGTTTGAATATCTTTTAAAAACTTGCGTTGGGTTCCAGGCACAATTTATAAAATACTTTGCTATTTTTGCCCGCGTTTCATGGCCAGGCTATATAAAGCGGCATTCATCAATATTTATGAAACACTTACAACCAAACCGAAATTATTCAAAGTAAACCTTTAACCAATTTAAACCAAACCTTATGAGTAAAAAGCAGCTCTTCTTACTGATGGCAATGGCAATTCTGCCGTTTGCTGCTTCCGCACAAGCATCTGAAACTATTGGAGGATTTGATCTGATGTATTTGATCGCAATAGGTTCGATTGTTGCACTGGTATTTGCCTGGTTTCTGGCAAAATCTGTTAACAAAAAAAGCCCGGGCACTGAACGGATGCAGGAAATTTCAAATTACATTCAGGAAGGTGCAATGGCTTACCTTCGCCAGCAATACAAGGTTGTTGGTATCTTTTTCTTTGTACTTTTTGTTTTATTAGGATTCATATCGTGGGTACTTCCAGCTCTCACCGGCGAAAGATGGCTTTCTGAGTTCGTACCTATAGCTTTCATTACCGGTGGTTTCTTTTCGGGTCTTGCCGGTTATATAGGTATGCGGGTAGCTACCAAAGCCAATGCAAGAACAGCCCAGGCTGCAAGCGAAAGTTTGAACGCAGGTCTTAGGGTTGCATTTAACTCGGGAACCGTAATGGGAATGACCGTTGTTGGCCTTGGCCTGCTTGACCTTGCCATCTGGTACATTCTACTGCGTTATGTTTTTGTGGTTCCTCTCGGTGAAATACCTCCCATCATGATTACCTTCGGTATGGGAGCTTCAGCAATGGCGCTGTTTGCCCGTTTAGGTGGGGGAATTTATACAAAGGCTGCCGATGTGGGCGCCGATCTCGTAGGCAAAGTTGAAGCCGGCATTCCGGAAGATGATCCCCGCAACCCGGCAACCATAGCCGATAATGTTGGCGATAATGTAGGAGACGTTGCAGGTATGGGCGCCGACCTTTACGAGAGCTATGTAGGCTCGATAGTAGCTACCATGGCCCTGGGCGCTGTTGCAGCGCTGGCTGTAACTTCCGGTTGGGAAGAATCACTCAGGGAAGCCCTGGTTTATCAGTACATATTATTGCCTGGAATGATAGCTGTAGTAGCAATCCTGGCTTCAATTATAGGAACTTTTCTTGTAAAAGCAGATGATAATGCTACCCAAAAAACATTGCTCAAGGCTTTACGCACCGGTATTTATAGCTCAACTGCCATAATCTCCGTCGCCTCATTCTTCATTGTATGGTGGATAGTGGGAATGGACAATATAGGGTTATGGGGTTCAATGATGGTTGGATTGATTGCCGGTAACGTAATCGGTTACTTCACAGAATATTATACATCCGATAATTATAAGCCAACGCAAAATCTTTCCGGCACAGCTCTGACCGGGCCGGCTACCATTATTATTGGTGGAATTGCCCTAGGCATGAAATCCACCGCTATTCCAGTAATTACTATTGTGATCGCAACACTAGGTGCTTATTATTTCGCAGGTGCCGGAATGTTTGGATTGTATGGCATTGGCCTGGCGGCTGTGGGTATGCTCAGCACGCTGGGAATCACACTTGCTACCGATGCTTACGGCCCTGTAGCTGATAATGCAGGTGGTATCGCCGAAATGGCACATATGGATCCAAAGGTTCGCAAGCGTACCGACGCACTTGACGCGCTTGGAAATACAACGGCTGCCACAGGTAAAGGATTTGCCATCGGAAGTGCAGCGCTCACAGCACTCGCACTGCTCGCAGAGTATGGCCACAAAATTATGGAAGCACTCCATCTGAACACTGTTAATGTTGATAACTGGGATGCGGCAATTGCCAGCGCTGAAGATTCAGGATATGATTCCTTCCTGGAGTTTTCTGATGGGTTATGGCATCTTACTGTTAACCTGATGGATCCACTTGTATTGATTGGTCTGTTCATAGGCGCTGTACTCCCGTTTGTTTTTTCATCTATGTCAATGGGAGCAGTGGGCCGCGCCGCACAAGCCATGGTTGAAGAAGTAAGAAGGCAGTTTAAGGAATTTCCCGGCATCCTGCTTGGCACAGAAAAACCTGACTATGCCCGTTGCGTTGCTATCAGTACCAAGGGAGCACAACGCGAAATGATCACACCATCGCTGATGGCCGTAATCACACCGATTGTTGTCGGAATATTATTCGGGCCCGCTTCTGTAATTGCATTGCTGGCCGGAGCCCTAACCAGCGGATTTGTGCTTGCTATCATGATGGCAAATTCAGGAGGTGCATGGGATAATGCCAAAAAATATATTGAAGGCGGAGCTTATGGCGGAAAAGGAAGCGATCCTCACAAAGCAGCCGTTGTTGGTGATACCGTTGGCGATCCATTCAAAGACACTTCCGGTCCCAGTATCAACATTCTGATTAAGCTTATGAGCATGGTAAGTATTGTTTTTGTTGGAACCACCATAGGTCTTAACAGGCTTATTGTTGAATTGATTCAGAGGATTTTCGGATAAAAAAAAGGATCGAGAACGCAAAACCCGGAATTCCGAATGAAGTTGGCAGTGAGCAATTAACAGTGAACTACTTTTATTGAAGATTATAAACTTGAACATAACAATAAGGTTGGCTCATAAGTTCTATATTTATCGTTTTTTGTCATTCTGAGCGCAGCGAAGAATCCAATATACAGATATGTAGAGTTCCTTCACTTCGTTCAGGATGACAAGATTCAACCTTTCGAGACAGCCTCAAAACATCAACTCTCTTAAACATCAACACACAGTAATGATCACAGACAACTTCCTGAAAAGACACAATGGGCCCAGCAAGGATGAAGCAGCCAGGATGCTTAAATTCATGGGGCTTAACTCTCTCGGCGAACTCATTGACCAGACGGTACCAGCCGCTATCAGATTAAAAAAAGGATTGAACCTGCCCGCAGGTCTCAACGAGTTTGAACTCATCAACCATCTGCGGGATTTGGGTGCACGAAACAAAATTTTCAAGTCGTTTATTGGTATGGGGTACTACAATTCCATTATGCCTGGTGTAATTCAACGCAACATACTTGAAAATCCGGGTTGGTACACTTCATACACACCTTACCAGGCTGAAATTTCGCAGGGTAGGCTTGAAGCATTGCTGATGTACCAAACCATGATCAGCGATATCACCGGTATGCCACTTGCCAATGCCTCGCTGCTGGATGAAGGTACTGCCGCTGCCGAAGCCATGATTATGCTGTACAATGCCCGCCCACGCGACAAAGTCAAAAGCAATGCGAATGTATTTCTGGTTTCCGAAAGGATGTTCCCACAAACAATTGCCGTGCTGAAAACCCGCGCTCAACACCTTGATATCATGGTTCAGATTGGCAACCATGAAAACTTCGACCTGAATGAAAAAGTGTTTGGCCTCATGGTTCAATACCCTGACGAACGAGGTGCAATCTATGATTACCGCGATCTGGCTGCAAAAGCAGCATCAACAGGAATTGCCGTTGCCGTTGCCGCCGACCTGCTGAGTCTGGCGCTGCTCACTCCTCCGGGAGAATGGGGCGCTGACGTTGTAGTGGGATCAAGCCAGCGTTTTGGCCTTCCAATGGGATTTGGCGGCCCGCATGCAGGATATTTTGCTACCAAAGAAGATCATAAACGTCACCTTCCGGGACGCATCATCGGTGTTTCTGTTGATGCCAATGGAAACCGGGCTTTGCGCATGGCCCTTCAAACCCGAGAGCAACATATTAAACGCGAGCGCGCAACATCCAATATCTGCACTGCACAGGCACTGCTGGCTATCATGTCGGGAATGTGGGCTGCATATCATGGGCCTAAGGGCATTATGGAGATTGCAAGGCATATCAATATTTTAGCCGGGGTGCTCGGCAATGAAGCAAAGCAGTATGGGTTCAAACAACTCAACCAGAATTTCTTCGATACGCTGTGTTTTGAATTGCCTGGCGGTGTTTCGATGGAAGCAATCAAAAAAGTTGCACTTGAAAACAAGATGAACTTCCGCTACATATACCAAACAATGCTGGTAATTAGCATTGATGAAGTAACTACGCTGGAGGACATCAACAAGATTCTCGAAATCTTTGCCAATGCAGCAGCAAAGCCTTTCACAACATTTGTGTGCGATCCGGTTGAATGCAGAAAGATTGAAACATTTGGTTCGGAATTCAAACGTACGAGTCAATATCTTACCCATGAGAACTTCAATAGTTTTCATAATGAAACAGAGATGATGCGTTTCATGAAAAAGCTTGAAAACAGGGACCTGGCGCTTAACCGCACTATGATTCCCCTGGGTTCATGCACCATGAAACTAAATGCAGCTTCAGAGATGTTTGCGATGAGCTGGCCTGAATTTGGATCAATACATCCCTTCGTTCCTGCTGAACAAGCCAAAGGATACCACCTGCTGATTGAACAACTTGAAAAAGATCTTTGCGAAATCACCGGTTTTGCCCGCATGTCGTTTCAACCCAATTCAGGAGCTGCCGGTGAGTATACAGGCTTGCTGGTTATCCGTGAATACCTTAAAGCAAAGGGTGAAAGCCACCGTAATATTTGTCTGATCCCCGCTTCGGCACATGGAACAAATCCGGCCAGCTGCGCCATGGCAGGCATGGATGTAGTTGTTGTTAAAACAGACCCTTTGGGCAATATTGACCTTGGAGATCTGAAAGAAAAGGCAGAAAAATATCGTGAAAATCTTGCGGCTGCCATGATCACCTATCCATCCACCCATGGAGTGTATGAAGAAGGAATCCTGGATGCTATAAACATTATTCACGAAAACGGTGGCCAGGTTTACATGGATGGCGCCAATATGAATGCGCAGGTTGGGCTCACCAATCCCGGAATACTCGGCGCAGATGTTTGCCATCTGAACCTGCACAAGACTTTCGCAATTCCACATGGTGGAGGTGGCCCCGGAGCCGGCCCTATTGGTGTGGCGAGCCATCTGGTTCCTTACCTTCCAACGCATCCGGTAGTGGATATGGGCAATAAGCAAAACGAAATGGTTGTTGCTGCTGCACCTTATGGAAGTGCAATGATCCTTACAATCTCATATGCCTATATCAAGCTGTTGGGCGCCGAAGGTTTGACCGAAGCTACGAAATACGCCATGCTGAATGCAAACTACCTTAAAGCCAGGCTTGAAGGTGATTATAAGATATTGTACGTTGGCAAAAACGGATGGGTAGCGCATGAAATGATCATTGACTGTAATTGCTTTAGCCGTTCAGGCGGGGTGAATGTAATTGACATTGCCAAACGGCTCATGGATTTTGGCTTTCATGCACCCACCGTGGCATTTCCGGTTATCGGAACGCTTATGGTTGAACCTACCGAGAGCGAACCATTATCAGAACTCGATCGCTTCTGTGATGCCATGATGACCATTCGTGATGAAATGCGCGAAGTGGAAGATGGAAAAGTTGCCTTACAGGACAGCGTGATTAAAAATGCCCCACACACCTGTGAAATGGTTGTTGCAACTGAGTGGAACCATACTTACTCAAGGGAGAAAGCTGCATTTCCGACGCCTTACCTTAAAAAAGATAAGTACTGGCCCTCAGTAACACGTATTGACGATGCCTTTGGCGACCGCAACCTGGTGTGCACCTTTGAACCAACAACGGAAATGTTGAAATAGATTTTTAAACAGTTTCATCTAAAATCGAGGCTGTCTCAAAAGGTCGAATCTTGTCATCCTGAACGAAGTGAAGGATCTCTTCTTAGCTTCAAAACCAGATCCTTCGTTACACTCAGGATGACAAAAACCAGCAAACGCAGAAATTTCGAGGCAGCCTCGTTTTTATAGTTTGGTGAAACTATCTCGGCCCATCCATCCAATACTCCAGTACAAACGGATTGTACCCGGCAAACACACCAAGTCCGTTGTTCATATTTGTATAAATGATTGTAGGTTCAGAAAACGGATTATCAGGTTCGTAGTTTTCGAGGGAGTGATGATAGTGATAATAATGCTCATCGGTTGAAAGAAGGTAAGTTTTAACTCCTGCCAGCCTTTCACCGCCGCTCCAGCCTGGATCGGTCCACACTTCAATGTCGCATTCAAGAATAAAAGTTTCGCCATCTCTCTCTTTCACAGCAATGTATTGTTCACCGTAACTGAAGTTGGCGTCATATTCATAAATATACTCTACGCCTTCCCATTCAGATTTCATGATGGCTTTAGGAATAAGTCGGTAATAATTGGGTGCTCCGATTGGATCGTCAAATTCGAACCGGAAGCGGTAACGTGTTCTGTTTTCAATTTCTACAGAATCTATTTTTACGATCCGCAGAGAGGTATTTTGTGCAGGGATCACACAATCTGCAGCTACTTCTTTGCCATCTCTTGATTTTACATTTATTTCATACTTTTTTCCCACTTCAATAAATGAAGCGCCAACGGCTGAGAAATAGTGGTTTGTGTTTGGATCAAATTGCAACGCAATTTCCTGCCCCTGATCCACTTTAATACTTACTTCAGCATCGTCAAGGAAAGGCTGTTCATAACTCCATGGTTCGGTAATTGGCCTTGATAGCGAAACCTGGGCAGTAATCGTATCAGTACCTGGTTGGATATAGCTATACACAACCAACTTTGGTTTGGCTTCAGGCAGATCTACATTATCTACAATCTCCTCGCAGGAAACCCAAAAAATGATGCCGACGGCAAAAATATATAATAGACTCTTGGTTCTCATAATGCTGGTGTTTAAAACTTGATTGAATAAGATAAAGAAGGAATAATAGGAAAGATAGATACCTGCATGAGCGCGCGCTCGTCAGCACCGGTATAGCCTATATAATAGAAAAACGGATTTTTTCTGTTATAAGCATTATATGCGCTGAGTTCCCAGGTTCCCCTCCAGTTTTCATACTGTTGGATAAATTGTATGCCAAGGTCCAGACGGTGGTAAGGCGCCATCCGAAAATTGTTTATTCCGCCATAATCGTTCACATTGCCCCACCAAAAACCGGGGTTGAAACCATCGTATTGGCCCATCGAGTGAGGATATGACCAATACTCACCAATTGGTAAAGTAATGGCATTGCCGGTCCCATAAACCCAGGTTCCTGAAAATATGAGTTTTTCGCTGATCTCATAAACGGCTACCACAGAAATATCGTGACGGCGATCGTAACGAGCAAAATACTTTTTGCCGAAATTCACTTCATCAAACTGAAGCTCAGCCCATGATAAAGTGTATCCTATCCAACCAGTCAATTTCCCGGTTTTACGCTGAATTAAAAGCTCTGCTCCATAAGCCCAGGCCTGTCCTGATGTAACCTCGTTTTCCCAGTTTACTTCTTCGGCGCCAGTAGGGTCGCCAATTAAAAGAAAACTGGCACCTTCGCGATAGCCCAGTGTGTTGTCTGATTTTTTGTAATAGCCTTCAATGGATACTTCCAGGTTCTGATCCTTAAGGTCTTTGGCGAAACCAAGCGCCACCTGCCGGCTTTTCTGCGGAGGTACATTCTTTGTACTTGGAACCCAAAGATCTGTGGGAAGGCCAATACCGGTATTGCTAAGCACATGCACATACTGGTTCATAGTCGCAAAGGAAGCCTTGATGGCAATTTCCTTTGGTAAAAGATAACTCAAACTTACCCTGGGTTCGGGATTGATATAACTGGCATCCTTATCAACAAAATGCGAAAGCCGCATGCCCGCATTGGCACGTATTTTCGAACCCAGTTTTATTTCATCCTCGATGTAAAGCCCCGATTCAAGTACATCAATAGCCTTAACGTTTTCCTCATACTCCAGCAGGTAATCATCTCTTAAAACTACTGCGCTGGGTGTGAAGTGATGAAAGGTAGAAATCAGGCCAGCTTTAATGGTATGATTAGGATGTGGTGAGTAATGCAGGTCGTATTTCAGCGATAGATCGCGGATGCCTGATGCATACGAAAGTTCAAACCAATTGTTGTCGTATTTTTCTTTCACGTAAATATTCAACCTGTACTGGCTAAATATCAGCGATGCATTTGCAAACAAGCGGTGGTTGATCAGATTGTTCCAACGCAGGGTGGCTGTAGCATTTTCCCAATACATGCCCGCATCGTTGGTAGAATAAAAGTCTTTGAACCTGGCAAAGAATTTGTCCCTACCGGCATAAGCGCTTAAATACAGTCGATTCTTATTATTTATGGTATAGTTTACTTTGGCATTGAGATCATAAAAATAATAACCAAATTTTTCATCTTTAGGCATAAAAGGCCGGGCAAGCACGTCGAGATAGGTTCGTCGACCGGAAACAATGAATGATGCCTTATTTTTGATAATCGGCCCTTCGAGAAGTAGCCGTGAGGAAATGATTCCAATCCCGGCTTCACCGCTGATCCGTTCCTGATTTCCATCCTTCATGGTCATTTCCAGCACCGATGACAAACGTCCGCCAAAACGGGCAGGAAACCCACCTTTAGTCAACTGAACACTTTTGAGTGCATCGCCATTGAACAGTGAGAAGAAACCAAAAAGGTGAAAAGCATTGTAAACCGTAGCATCGTCGAGGATAATCAGATTTTGATCAGCGCCACCCCCACGCACATAAAAACCGCTGCTTCCTTCAGTTCCTTTTTTGACCCCGGGCATGAGCTGAATGATTTTTAGCACATCCTTTTCGCCAAGCAATGCCGGGATGCGCTGAATTTGTTTTACCGGCAAATCTATTGTGCTCATCATAGGGGTTTCAGTAATGGCAGGAACCCTTTCGCCAACAATTTCAACACCCGAAAGCTCGATGGAAGGATCGAGAAATGCATCAAAGGTTATATGTTTGTTCAGTTCAATTTCAAAAGCCTGTGGATTATACCCTACCGAGGAATAAACTACCTGGTAATTTCCTTCGGGAAGTGTAATGGAGTAAAATCCATAATTGTTGCTGCTTGTACCGGTTCGTTGTTCCGGGAAGTAAATATTAACACCCGGCAGGGATTCGCGACTGCCTGCTTCATAAACAAATCCACTCAGGCTATAACGGTTGGTTTGTGCATGGGAACTGCCGATGATGGTAATTAAAAAAGACAACAATGAAACTGCAAGGAGTATTGTAAATCGCATAAAGTTGGATTTTGTGCTGAGAGATAACGTTATTACAATAATTTAATTTTTGCAATTGTAGTCAGGAGATAAAATATATTCCAGGGTTTGCACATAAAAAGTCTATCAGGCTCAGATCAATAAACAAATCAAACAGGAATTATAATATCAAACCGGCTAAAACTTCATAAGCTGCTGATTTTCTATTTCTCATTGCCTTGAATCGTTGTCCGAATTAAAAAAATGATAATGAAAAGGGGCTGGCATTAAATTAACATTTCATTCACATAAAACATGATTTGATCACTTAACTTTGTGCTTGTTTAAACAATCACTTCCAAACCTTTACAACCATGAAAGATTTTATCGAAAACCAGGATTTTCTTAAAATCCTTGCACAGGCTGAAGCCTTAAAAAAAAGCGGAAAAAGATTTTCTGATATTGAAGACGGGCAGGGAAACCAATATGTTGATTTAGTGCAGGAAGGCGGCGGCGTACTCGGGATTGCCCTCGTTGGCTACACCTATGTGCTTGAAGCTGCCGGCATCCGGTTTTTCAGTCTTGCCGGAACTTCTGCCGGAGCAATCAACACAATGATGATTGCCGGTCTTGGTCCTATGCAGGAAGCCAAGTCGGAGAAAATCCTCGACATCCTGAGCCGGAAAAGCCTCTTCGACCTGGTGGATGGAGATAAAGCTGTACGAAGCATCATCCAGAAAGCGGTCAGGGGAGAAAAAGGAATCGGACTGCGGGTTCTCTTTAATGCCCGGACATTGTATAAAACAATCATGGATAAATTCGGCTTGAACCCCGGCAGTAATTTTGAGACCTGGATCACAGAAGAGTTGGCCAAAGCGGGTGTTAAAACAATGGCCGACATTAAGAAATTGATGGGCAAGCTGCCCGCTAAAATGAAAAATGTGCGTGATGGTAACATAGATAAGCTTGTACCAAAACTCGCCATCATTGCAGCAGACGTTACCACACACAGCAAGATCGAATTCCCAGAGATGACTGAACTGTTTTTTAAAGATCCCGAAAAGGTAAGCCCGGCAAAAATGGTTCGCACTTCCATGTCGATCCCCTTGTTCTTTGAGCCGGTAACCTTTGATTCCATTCCAAACAGTGGGACTAAAAATGATGCCAACTGGATGACGCATTGCAGGTATGCAGGTGAAGTTCCATCAAAAGTTACTTTTGTGGATGGCGGTATGCTCTCAAACTTCCCGATTAACGTGTTTCACCGCAGTGATGGCGGGGTACCTCGCTGGCCTACATTTGGTGCAAAACTCAGTACTTACCGGGAATCCTATTCAAAACTCAATAGTTTGACAAATTTCTTTGGGTCAATGATAAGTTCAATGCGCCAGATTCATGACTATGACTTTTTGAAACGCAACCCGGACTATAACAAACTGATATGCCATATTGATGCTGATAAGGAATTCAATTGGCTGGATTTTGAAATCAGCAGGTCAGAGCAAGTCAGGATGTTCCTGCATGGAGCCAAAGAAGGCCTCGAATTCTTGGATTGTTTTGATTGGGAAGGATATAGAGAAGTGAGGGCTAAACTCAGCCGTATATAGAAAAGCAGACAAGATCCATCTGAAGTGTAGTATGATCTCAGGATATCCTTAGTTGCCGGTGTATTAGCCTTCTTTTTTGAATGGTACGATATATCCATGCCACCGTATAAATAAGCACAAATACACAAATGATGGTAGCGCCTGAAGGAAGGTTTGCCTTGAAGGATATGTATAACCCCAGGAAGGAACCCAACATTCCAAATATTATTGAGTAGAAAATAATCCACTTAAAATTACGGGTGAACAGATTTGCCGTGGATTGAGGAATGGTAAAGAAGGAGATAACCAGGATTATTCCTACGATCCTTATATTGAGAACAATCACTAAGGCTACGAGGGTAATCAAAAGATAATTAAACGTTTGTACGGGTAGTTTATGGCTGCGGGCATATTCTTCGTCGAATGCAATAAAGAGGATGATGCGGTAAAAAATCAGGAAAAATAAAATTAGCAATAGGCAAAGGACGGCCATATATAGAATGTCAGCGCTGCTTACTGTTAAAATATTACCAAAAAGGTAGGTCATCAGGTTGGGTGCATAGCCTGGAGTGAGAAAGATGAAAATTATACCCAACGCCATTCCCAAAGACCAAATAATCCCAATGGCTGAATCTTCCCGTATTTCAGTTTTTTTTGCGATAAATTCTATACCCAAGGCTGATAACAACCCAAAGACTGAACCTCCCAGCACAGGACTGACCCCTAAAAAATACCCCATTCCGATCCCACCAAATGAAGCATGCGTTATGCCCCCGGCAATAAAAACCTTCCGCCTGGCAACAATATAGGTTCCGGCAATTCCACATGAAATACTTGCCAGCAAAGCCGCCAGCAATGCATTATAAAAAAACGAGTAAGAGAGCAGTTCAATAAATTCAGCCAGCATATCAGTGGTTATGTTTCTTCAATACAGTATGGGGAATATCGCCATGGGTAATAATCTGGATAGGGCAACCATACGCAGCAAGTTGTTGCTCCGAAATAATATTTGAAGGATGATAATGCAGGAAGCGGTTCACACAGGCAATGGTTTTTACGTAATAACTGATGGTTCCAACATCATGCGACACAATCATTATAGCCATTTGCGTGTTTAGTTGTTTCAGGGTTTCATAAAGATCAGCCTCAAACTGGTTATCAACGAAGGTGTTTGGTTCATCAAGAATGAGCAGTTTTGGCGAAGTTATGATGGCGCGGCACAAAAAAACGCGCTGCATCTGCCCGCCTGATAGTTCTCCAATAGGTCTGTTCCTTAAATGGCTTACTCCCATCTGTTCAAGCAAAGCCTGGGCTTTCTCCTTGTCCTTTTTTCCGAACCTGAACAAAATACTTTTTTCTGAAATGAGCCCTGAGAGCACAACATCAATCACAGAAATCGGAAAACGGGTATCGAACCTGTTTACCTGCGGAAGGTAACCAATAATATTCTGAAGCCCATCAGTTCGCTGTTGGTTCAGGACTATCCTTCCTTTTGTTGGTTTGAGCAAGCCTACAATTAATTTGACAAGGGTGGTTTTCCCGCCGCCGTTGGGGCCAATAACACCAATAAAGTCGTTGTCATACACCTCGAGGTTCACATCCTTTAATGCGAACTCCTGGCCATATCCGGCAGTAACATCAATTAACTCTATGATTTTTTGCATGACCAGATTGAACTGGATTGGTTGTAGTGCAAAGTTAATTTTATTCAGCTTTCATGATTGATCCGATCCAAAATTTAGATCAGACTCATCTGAATGTGGCTAAAGCCCGAATTTTGTTATTTTTCTATTTCCGTTGGCTAAACGAAAATTGCAGGCACGAGATTTACACACTAAGGATTCAACGCTTTCTGAAAAGAATGCGCAATGGCATACATATTTTCCAGCCAATCTTCCGGCAAGGGATTGAGAATTTCAACAGTTCCACCAATTTCTTTTGCAACCACCTCCGCAGCCGCCATATTAAACTGGCTTTGTATAAGCACCATATTGATACCTTCTGCAGTTACAAGATCAACAACACTTTTGATGTGCGAAGCAGTTGGTTCTTTACCATCCATTTCTATCGCTACCTGTTCAAGCCCGTATTCCCGAGCCAGATATCCAAAGGCCGGATGGTAAATTAGAAAGACTTTTGTTTTGCTACCGGCAAGCAATTCTCTTATATGTGTATCCAATGCATCAATGTCTTTGACAAACTCCGAAAAGTTCGCTTCATAGGTTTCAGCATTTTCAGGATCATAAGCTGAAAGTGTTTTCAGGATTGTTTCAGCCTGAATTCTAACTTCGTTGGTTGCTAACCAGTAATGCGGATCAACACCGTGGATGTGTACATGATCGCCATGCTCAACAATATCGCTGGCAATCAAATCAATTCCCTGGCTCAGATCAACCATCTTTGCACTGAGTTCATCTCCCAATTTTTTAACCAGGTAATCTTCAAACATCAGATAACCATTCGCGAAATACAAAACCGACTGAGACAGGGTTTTCATCTGCTGTGGAACAGGTTCATAGGTTTCAGGACTTGAACCGGGTGGTGTGATCACATGAATTTCAAAATGATCTCCGGCTATGCGTTCGATAAAATATTTCTGAGGTAAAATACTCACAGAAATAACTGGTTTCCCGCTTTTGTTTGATTGCTGGCATCCCAATGCAAAAAGGGATATCAAGATGAGTGTAAATAGTTTTTTCATTTGCCAAGGTGTTAGATAAAAAATCTCCAGATGATAAATACAATGCTGAAAAGCGATAAAAATACAATTCCAAAAATACTAAAAACCCGCATCCACTTTGCAGGCCTTGCGTGCAGCGGCAGATTGCTGTGTGTTAGAACCTTATAATTAAGAACCGCGAAAATAGGCGCGGTCACAAAAGAAAGTGTAGTGGCCAGATCAACCATAAACCGCATGGGTTGGGATAAATAATTCACCAAAATTATCGTTCCGGCAACCAAAGTAAACATCCAGAAACGATAAATTTTATTCTGACCTTCTTTTTCATCTTTGAACCTTGGAACAAGGATTTCGGTAATAGGACGCAAAATGCGTGGATACGCATCCAGTACGGTAATCGTTGTGCTGAGCATGGTTGACAGCGCTGCAATCACAATTACAGGATAGGTCCATGATCCAAGGCTGCTAGTGTACATACTGATGAGTTGCCTTGCGAACCCGGTTCCGTCTGCTGCAAGGGTTTCGCCGCTGCCCTGCATAACAAAAGCTCCGAGCAACACAAACGCTACTGCAAGAAATGTGGTTCCCCAATAACCGATTTTAAAGTCAAGTAAAGCTCCGCGCAGCTTAAGTTTGTTGCCCATGTTTTTCAGTTTGGCTTCGGACCACATTGAACTCCACACCGAAACATCTATAGGAGCTGGCATCCAACCAATCAGGGCAATCAGAAAAAGGATATCAACCCGCTTGAACCAGTCAAAGTGATTGGTAAAATTTCCGGTTTCAAAACCGCTTCGTGCGGAAAACGCCACAGCCAATAAAGTTGAAACAGCCAATGCAATAATAACCCATTTGATTATTTTATCAAGGGTTTTGTACTGACCCAGCAAAACAATCAGCATAAGCACAAGAAGCAGTATGGTGTTTAGATGATTGATATCCATGCCAATTGAAAATACATGGCTGAATATTCCCGTGGTGACAATAGAAACAGCCGCCAGAATCGGAAACATGGTGATCAGCGTAAGAACCGCAAGGATAATGACGGCGTATTTGCCAAGTCTGTGATAACCTTCAATAAGGTTTTTTCCGGTGCCGAGAACATATCGGGGTGCAGCTTCAAAAAAAGGATACTTTATTACATTGACAATGACAACAATGAGCAGAAGATCAAAACCATAAGCAGCGCCCGCCCTTGTTGATTGCACCAGGTGCGATACTCCCACTGCAGCCCCGGCATACATAAGCCCCGGTCCGAGTATCCTGAAAAAAATTCTGATATTATTCCTGGTTCGCATCACCACAGTATTGATTGAGCAATAATGACAGGTTTCTGAAACAAGTAAAATAAAAAAAGGTTACTCTCCTGCCATGCATTCAAGTAACCCGTTATATCTGCATTTAGTTTCTAGCTATTCATCGAGATCAGGAATTCTTCGTTGTTTTGTGTAAACTTGATCCTGTCTTTAAGAAATTCCATAGCTTCAATTGCGTTCATATCAGCAAGATGGTTCCTGAGTATCCACAAGCGCTGCAACAAATCTTTCTGAACCAGTAGTTCCTCACGGCGCGTACTAGAAGCTACAATATCAATGGCAGGCCAGATGCGTTTGTTGGCGAGTTTCCGATCGAGTTGCAGTTCCATATTACCGGTGCCTTTGAACTCTTCAAAAATAACCTCATCCATTTTCGAACCGGTATCAATAAGTGCCGTGGCAAGAATTGTAAGTGAACCACCGTTCTCAATTTGTCTGGCTGCGCCAAAAAACCTTTTGGGTTTCTGAAGGGCATTGGCCTCTACCCCACCCGACAATACCTTGCCCGATGCAGGGGAAACAGTGTTGTAAGCTCTGGCCAAACGTGTAATTGAATCGAGCAGAATTACAACATCATGGCCACATTCAACCAGTCGTTTTGCCTTTTCGAGCACAATGTTCGCAATGCGTACATGTTTTTCGGCTGGCTCATCAAAAGTTGAAGAAATTACTTCGGCTTTAACATTACGAGCCATATCTGTTACTTCTTCAGGTCTTTCATCAATCAGTAAAACAATCATGTAAGCTTCCGGATGGTTGGCGGCTATTGCGTTCGCTATTTCCTGAAGCAAAACTGTTTTACCTGTTTTAGGCTGTGCTACGATGAGACCACGCTGGCCCTTACCGATCGGAGTGAACAAGTCAATGATGCGTGTTGACAGGGTTTCGCTCTTGTGCCCTGTAATCTTGAATCTCTGTTCAGGGAATAAAGGTGTGAGAAAGTCAAAAGGAATACGATCGCGAACCTCATCGGTTGTGCGACCATTTATAAGCTCAATCTTAATGAGCGGAAAATATTTTTCACCGTCTTTTGGAGGCCTGATAGTACCGCGAACGGTATCTCCGGTTTTCAATCCAAAAAGCTTTATCTGTGATTGCGAAACGTAAATATCGTCGGGAGAATTCAGGTAATTGTAATCGGATGATCTCAAAAATCCATACCCATCCGGCATTATTTCGAGTACGCCTTCGCTGATCACGATGCCTTCAAAATCAGCAAATGAATCCTGGTTATCTCTACGCTTCTCAGGATAGCGTGGCTTGAAATTATCTTTCTGACCCTGATGGCGATCCCGTTGCTGGCGATCGGGTTCTTGTTGCAATTCGGTTGCTGCAACTTCGGCCTGGCTTTCTGATTCATTTTGTGTTACCTCAGGAATCTCTGAAATGTTTGTTTCAACGTTTTCAGCAACAGGGTTTTCAATAACAGGATCAATGATTAGTTCGCCATTATCAACTTCAAAAGTTTTAAGTTCTTCAATTACCGATTGCTTATCTTGAGAGGAATGCGGTTTTCTGCCTGGTTTTCTGCGATCATCCTGGTGAAAGTTACCTTTTCCAGGTTTTCTGTTGCGGTCATCATGACGGGCTCCATCCTTTTCAGGCAGATTGGGCTGGTTTTCAGCAACGGGTGGTTTTGCTTCCGGTTGTACAGTCTCAGGCTGTGGTGTCGGTTCTGGCCTAGTTGCCTGCTGTGGTTTGTGTTCAGTTCTTTCTTGACGAGGTTTTTCACCAGCACTTTCATGCAGAAGTTTACCGCCGGTTCTTTCCTGCATAGGTTTGATCTCGGGGCGATCGTTACGGGGCTTATTGTCATCCCTCTCCTGTCGCGGTTTGTTATCGCTTCTTTTGTCCTCTTTGATTATCCGTTTTCGTCTGCCGCGTGGTTGACTATCGGCTTTTCGTTCTTTATCAAGAATATCCTGGGGGGGATTCAAAGCCTGATGATCGAGGATCTTGTAAATCAGGTCTTGCTTTGTGAGTTTTTCATACCGCGGAATTTTAAGATTCTGGGCAATCTCTTTTAAATCAGCTACTAATTTGCCGTTTAATTCAACTATGTCGTACATAAAATAATAATGAGTGTTTGGAATGCCAGCATTAGAAAATCGTGCTGGTTAATTGTTTATAAGAAAAGGTCTTAACTGAAAATTCAGGAAGAATCAAATAGAGTCAGAGATGAAAATGATGATGCAAAGATAAAACTAAAATCTGATTAACAAATATTTATTTTTTCATGAACTAAATATAGTCCTTCACCAAGGTAAAAAAGAAACGTGCACATTTAAAAAGATAGAATCAGGAGATGCTATTATCTGCCAGAAAATTATTTCAGCTTAAACAATTTAGTACTTTTGCCTTACTTTAACACGACCCTCTAATATTAAAACTACACGATTATGAAGAGCACAGCTTTCCGCAAATTTCATGAAGCCATGGGCGCAAAAATGATTCCTTTTGCCGGGTATATTATGCCGGTTCAATTTGAAGGTATTAATATTGAACACGAAACTGTGAGGAAAGGCATTGGAGTATTTGATGTTTCACACATGGGCGAGATTTGGGTAAAAGGACCCAAAGCTCTTGACTTTCTGCAATGGGTAACTTCAAATGATGTATCCAAACTTTATGACGGTAAAATTCAATACTCCTGCTTCCCGAATGAAAACGGCGGAATTGTTGACGACTTGCTTGTTTACCGTGTTGATGCCGAAACCTATTTACTTGTTGTCAATGCATCGAACATCGAAAAAGACTGGAACTGGATAAATTCCCAAAACAAGTTCGGCGCTTCACTTTATAATGCTTCGGACGAAATATCCCAACTTGCTGTGCAGGGACCAAAGGCGCTGGAAGCTATGCAGAAACTCACTCCGGATCCTATCATGGACATGGAATATTACACTTTTAAGAAAATTGAATTTGCAGGAGTGAAAGAAGTGATTTTCTCAATTACCGGTTACACCGGATCAGGCGGTTGCGAAATTTATATGGCCAACGAAGATGCTGAAACAATATGGAACGCAGTTTTTGAAGCCGGAAAGTTCTTTGGTATCAAACCAATTGGTTTGGCTGCCCGCGATACGCTTCGCCTTGAAATGGGTTTTTGCCTTTACGGAAACGATATAAACGATACAACCTCTCCAATAGAAGCCGGCCTGGGTTGGATCACAAAATTTGCGGATCATAAGGATTTTATTAATAAAACTTCCCTCTTAAAACAAAAGCAGGAAGGAGTTACACAGAAACTTGTCGGCTTCGAAATGATTGACAAGGGAATTCCACGCCAGCATTACGAAATAGCCGATGATGACGGTAATATTATTGGCGAAGTAACTTCCGGAACCATGTCGCCTTCGCTAAAAATCGGTGTTGGAATGGGTTATGTGAAAACAGCCTTCAGCGCACTTGATACCCAGATCAGTATCATGGTTCGCAACAAACCCCTCAAAGCCAAAGTGGTTAAGTTTCCGTTTTACAAAGGCTAAATTTCAATGCAAAGGCAATGCAGGCATTATCCATAGAGATTTGTTTGTCTCCGGCGCTTTTTCCTTTCACGGATAAAAAAAGAAATCAAATAGTGGTGGTTGTGGATGTTTTCCGAGCCACCACTTCCATGATTGCTGCCTTCGATTATGGTGCGGAAAGCATCATTCCGGTTGCCAGTAAAAAAGAAGCACTCGAAGGGAAGAAAAAAGGATGTTTGATTGCCGGCGAAAAGGATGGGATCAAACATGCTTACGCTGATTTAGGCAACTCCCCTTTCGATTTTGATAACAGAGCCATTGCCGGGAAAAACATTGTTTATCTCACAACCAACGGAACCAAAGCCATCCAACTTGCAGCAAAGGAAAACCGCCTGTATCTGGGTGCTTTCTCGAACCTTGAAGCATTGAGCAAACATCTTATTAAGCAGCAAACTCATGTATTGATATTATGCGCCGGTTGGAAAAACCAATTCAGTCTCGAAGATACGATTTGCGCAGGGGCATTCGTTGAAGAAATCTCGCAAAGCAAACTTTTCATAATCACTTCCGATGCTGCAGTTGTTGCCTCGAATTTGTGGAAGGCCAACAAAAAGGATCTGGCGCAAGTGCTATCAACTTGCAACCATGCACGCAGGTTAAAAGCGCTGGGTTATGAAAAGGACATAGTCCAATGCACAAGACTCAACATTTCCAATGCGATCCCATTCTACGAGGATGGAAAGATCAATAACCTGATAAACACTGAAATGTCGTGAGAAAAAACACATTGATTTTTGACTGGGGTGATACCATCATGAGGGACCTGGATCTTGGCGGCGCAATGAAAGATTGGGAAAGGGTGGAATGGGTGCCCGGCGCAGAAAAAATGCTGGAAGAAGTAAGCAGGAATTTCGTTTGTTGCATAGCCACCAGCGCAAAACATTCTGATACAACCGACATGATTGCTGCGCTGAAACGAGTGGGCGCTGATCAATACTTTGATCACTTCTTTTCTTCTTCCGAACTCGGGTGCGCAAAGCCCGATCCGGAGTTTTTTATTCGGATCGCAAAGGCGGTTAATAACGTTTCAGGGAACTGCATTTCCATCGGCAATCTTTATGAAAAAGATATTGCCCCGGCAAAAGAAGCCGGACTGACCACTATTTGGTTCCATGAAAAAAGGATCGAAGGAAATTATCCACAGGCTGATCACATCCTAGCCAAATGGAATGAACTGCCTGCGATCCTGAATAATTATTTATAAAAATTTTGAAACCATGAACTTCAGAGATAGGGTATAAACCTATTTCTGGATCACGATTCTACCAGTTTGTACCGGGTAATCGCCCTGGATTGTAAGTGTGTAAAAATACAAGCCTTCTGTAAGCTGTTCCACGGGTAAAGTTATCCTTCCTGTCCGGTTGTTCACTGGGAATCTCATCACTTCGGCGCCGAGTAGGTTTCTGATAACTATTCCTGCATCACCAACTTGCAAGGGCAAGTCCAGATCAAATGAAACCGAGGAAGAAGCAGGGTTTGGGTAAGGTTTGGAAATTTTAGATTTGCTGGCAAAATGTTCGCTGATCCCTACATTTCCTGTTATATATTTGATCACAACACTTAGAGAATCATTGGGGTTTTGCTCTATAAAAAAAGTATACCTGATTAAAGAATGCCCTGAAATCCCGAAAGGATAATAATCTCCGTAAAAATCAATGTCTCCCGTAGTCACTCCCGGCGGCACTAAAAGGGGATAAGGCGCCACCATGACATGAGGCGGGAAGCATAATTGATTAAAACAAAAAGTATTCATCGAACCCTCAAGAATTTCTAACTCTTGTTTTTTTACTAGCAGGTTTATTTCCTGTGAGGAAGTATTGGTCATGTAAACATGAACTTCCACAACATCCTGACTGGGTGGTGCGAGTATCTCAATAATTGTATCGTGTGTTAACGGGCCATTGGCGTCGGAAAGCGTAAAGCTTTGCGAAAATGCTACAAAAAAGGTCAACAAAAGGATCGGAAGGAGTAAAACTATTTTTTTCATATTGTGTGAAATTTAAGAGCAAATAGCTAAAGCAATAATCGTGCAGGATTTTATTTGAATGTACAAAGATAGTTCTTTTCATGAAAAATCATATCTACAATCCTGTTTATAACAAAAAAATCAAAGATTCAGGTTGAAGATAGCGGCCTTTATGCTTTACATGGCTTATATTTGCAGTCAACTTTGCAAATGATAAACGATTGATCAAGAGACAAAAAAGTTTTGTCCTCACATTTATATTCATTTCAATATCAGAGCCATGAAACACATTTTACTTCTTTTATTTTTCGCAAGCCTTTCTCTGGGAATCTCTGCCCAAACACAACGCCTCGTTCTTATTGAAGAAGCAACCAACGCTTCCTGCGGCCCTTGCGCCTCTCAGAACCCTGCATTTGATGCCCTGTTGAATGCAAACAGGCATAAACTTACCGCTATAAAGTATCACTGGTATTTTCCAGGTTACGATCCCATGCACAATCATAATGTTGCTGAAAACAATGCACGGGTTTCCTATTATAACATTAATGGGGTTCCAACTGCAGTGATCGACGGATACAAACCTTCCGGCGCAGGATTTAGTTATCCCGGAGGACCTCATGGGTTCACACAGGCCCTGATAGATCAGTATTACGCGCTGCCATCACCTTTTGAGATTGACATGCATCATTACCTTTCGACTGCACAGGACTCAATTCATGTGATTATGCGAATAAGGGCAGCGCAGGATATCACAGGCACTTTTAAAGCCCATATGGTTGTGATTGAGAAAACAATCACTTTCACATCACCTCCCGGTAGCAACGGTGAAATGGTATTTCATGATGTAATGAAAAAGATGCTTCCAAACCAAAATGGAACTGACCTGGCAACTGCCTGGCAGGAAGGCGACTACATTATCATTAAAGAATCATGGAAACTGGCAAATATTTATAATATGAGCCAGTTGGGTGTTGTTGGTTTTGTGCAGCAAAATGTATCAAAAAGTGTTCAACAGGCTGCCAATAGCGACAATGAACTTTTCCTGGCGTACTTCGACACAGATGCAGCTTTGCTAAAAATTTCGAACCTTGCTCCAACCGACTGTTCAGGAAACCTTGCACCCATTGTGACTGTTGCCAATTATGGCTCCGATCCATTAATCTCGATGGATATCGTTTATTCAACGAATGGTGAAGAACCAATGATATACAACTGGACCGGTAATCTGGACTTCCTGGAAACAGAACAGGTAGAGCTTCCCGCATTAGCCTATGTGGTGCTGCCGGAAAACGAACTCGAAATTATCCTTGAAAATGTAAACGGCACAACAGATGGTTTTGAAAACAACAATATTGCAACTTATTCTTTCGACCGTTCTATTGCCACCCCGAACGAGGTGAAGTTAAGACTTCGCCTTGATAACAGCCCCCAGGATATTACATGGGACGTGAAAGATATGAGTGGAGAAGTTGTTTTCAGCGGCGGTTCTTATACAGTCCCTGGTGAAATCCATGAAATCGCTTTGCCTTTCGACAACCTGGGATGCTATGAATTCACAATTAACGATGCTGCCGGAAACGGACTTCAGCCGCCGGGATTTTTCCTTTTGTATTATGGTACGAATACCCAGATTTTGCTTGGCACAACCTTTGGCAGCATGGCTAAAGCGCAATTTGATGTAGGCAATACATTGAGTATAAATGAACCGGATAAAGCAGGACAGGTTGTATTTTTCCCAAACCCTGTACATGACTTCGGCATTCTTGAGTTCAGCCTTGCAACAAATACTGAGATTGAGGTAGCTGTTTACAACCTTATGGGACAATTGCAATCGCAATTAGCCAAAGGGAAATTTGACGCAGGAATGCATCAGCTAATTGTTGATGCGAGCGCCTTGAAACCAGGGATGTATCTCATCAGGGGTTTAATCGGCGATCAAACATTGACACAAAAAATAACAGTAGTCAATTAGAGCCAAACATACAAACCCACAACTTAAAAGTGCTGATAAGGTTCGGTATTTATGCGAACCTTATCAGCATTTTTATTAATAAACTGATATTCCCAATATTATTTCTGCTGAGATAAGTGAACATCCATTTGCGGGAACGGAATGTTCAGCCCATTCTGCGGGAAGGCTTCATACACCTTTTGGTTCATCTCAAAAAATACAGTCCAATAATCAGCGGATTTGACCCATGCCCTCACGGTGAAATTAACAGAGCTATCGGCAAGCGCTGAAATTGCGACAAAAGGTTCAGGTTCTGCGACAATGCGTTCATCAGATTTCATCAGATCCAAAAGCAAATCCCTGGCCTTGCTTGCGTTGTCGCCATAAGCAATACCAAATGTCCAGTCAACCCGCCGCATTGGTTCGGTAGAAAAATTGATCATTGATCCCGTGGCAAGTACCCCATTAGGGATGATGACTGTTTTATTATCAATTGTTTTCAGGATGGTGTTAAAAATCTGAATTTCTTTCACTGTACCTGCATATCCCTGTGCTTCCACAAAATCTCCAACTTTAAATGGCTTTAATAAAAGAATGATCACTCCACCGGCGAAGTTTTGCAGTGTGCCAGAAAGAGCTAATCCAATGGCAAGACCTGCGGCGCCGATTACTGCAATGAAAGAAGTCATCTCAATGCCTACCATGCCAAGTATGCTGATGATAAGCATGATCCTGAGCAGGTTCACAAACAAACCCCGTAAAAAGGATTTGAGAGAGGGGTCGATTTCCCGTTTGTCCATTACCCTGGTCATTGCCCGCCTGATCATTGCGATTATCCGCCAACCAACGATAAGTACCAGGATAGCCCCAAGCACCCTGGCGCCGTATTCGACCAACAAAATCCTAAACATGTCAAAATTGATTTCATTTAAATTCAGGTTTTCCATAGTAGTTGAATTAATTAAATCTATTGGTGATTTGCAAAGCTATGAAAATAAGAAAGAAAGCCCAAATTGCGATGCAATCCGGGCTTTCTTCTGTGAGTTAGAAATGTATTTTACATTTACTGGGCAAATTTCGCGATCTGGTCTACAGGAATGGTGCCGGCCATTTCAGTAACTGCTTTCTCAGTGTCAATTCCGGTAGTATGCAAAGTGATCAAAGTGGATCGTACAGGAATTTGAACATCCCATGATACCCCGTTTTCGTCTTCGGTTTTTTGCAGCAATGCCCTGTAACTTCCAACCTTGATTTTTTTCTGGCTGGGATCGCTTACAAACATTGGCATTGCAAGAAGTGCGTTTACACCGGCAAGCATTGGTGAATCGCTGATAACCTGCAAGGATGCATTGGTTTCATCTTCTGCACCATAACTGCGGCTTACAAAAACACCCGCGAAGCCTGAAGAAGTTGCTGTAATATTATCGCTTGATTCAATAAAACTTAAGTCCCCCATTGAGGTTGGCAGGATTTTCATGATTTCAGCGCCAATAGCTTTATCAATCTCATTGATTGCCTGTTGCAGCGCAAAACGTGTGCTTTGAAGATCGCCTGAATTATAGGAAGATTTGGCCTCGCTAAGCTGAGCGTTTACATCCTGGGCGTTCAGGCCTGCAGCCAGGGTGCAGGCAAATACTAAAGTAAAAATTAAATTTTTCATTATTCTCCTAGATCTTTTTTAATTCTGTCAATATCAAAATGGTTGGCGGCCGCCATAAACTGGGCTTCGGTTTCGAAGTTGGCTCCTTTAACTACAAAAATAGATGATTGCCCAAATGGAACTCCCAGCGAGTAACCATCGTAATCGTCGTAGCTGATGGTGGCGTTATGGTCTTTAAAGCGAATCTGCTTCTGGTTGGTTTCGTCGGTAGACTGGTACATTCCACTAACCATGTACATACCGGCCATTCCGAGTAAAGCAGCATCATTCCCGATGTTGACCCTTAACTCCATGTCATCCTTTCCCTGGTAAACACGTTCAATCACAAGGCCTACAAAGCCAACACCTGTGCTTGTTACACGGTCTTCTTCGGGAACAGCTTTCAATCCTTCAACATTATCGGGAAGCGATTTCAGGATATTATTTCCGATCTCAATTTCAACACCCCATATCGCTTGCCTTGCAGCAGCTTTTGCTTCGGAGTAGCTCTTATTGGCATAAGCTTCATCAGCATCGGCAATGTACTGATTCACATCAGGAACATCCTGTGAGAGGCCGCTTCCCTTTCGGTTTCTGGTAGTTTCAGCGGATTCAGGTTCAGCTACTTCTGTTTCTGTTTCTTTGCTCTCATCTGTGTCATTGAAGATCTTGTCAATGATCTTATCTTCGACACGACCCTTAGCTTTCCGGATCAGTGATCCCTGGGCATGCAATGTTTGAACACCAATAAAGGATATCAAGGCAAACAACAGTGTTCTAATTAGATACTTTTTCATTGTTTTAATCATTTACTTTTAAATGGTGATTAATGAAGGTTAAAAAATAGCAGGCATAAAAAATATGGTTTCTTACTTTTTATAATGGCAAAGGTAAAATAATATAACAGGGTTTTGCAAGGCAATTCCATGATTTATGGCAACCTTGCATATCTTTTGTAATTTTGGCTGGCAAAATGGTATTAACACAAAAGAACTGATCATTCATGAAACTCAGGCAGTCGTACTACCTGGAAGCAGATGTTACAAAAATCGCCAGGGATTTGATAGGTAAGGCCCTGTTTACAAATTTTGAAGGTGCGGTTTGTGGGGGTATCATCATTGAAACGGAAGCATATGCCGGCATTCGTGACAAAGCTTCGCATGCCTATGCCGGGAAACGTACGCTACGTACAAGGGTAATGTATCAAAGTGGCGGGGTAGCCTATGTTTACTTATGTTATGGCATCCACTCACTATTTAATATTGTTACCGGCCCCGTGGAAGTACCTGATGCGGTTCTTATACGTGGCATTTTGGCAACTCATGGATTAGAAAGCATTAGACAGCGACTGGCTGATACCCCATTTAATAATGGGTTCATATGTGGACCGGGAAGGGTTTCAAAAGCCCTGAGAATAAATAAAAACCATACTGGAACTGACCTGGCAGGCGAGTTGATTTGGCTTGAAGATACAGGCTTAAGCATTGATCATCATAAGATAATGTGCACTCCCCGCATTGGTATTGCCTATGCTGAAGAAGATGCTCAGCTACCCTATAGGTTCATCATAAGCCCGCAAAAGGCAGAAGATTTAATGGCAAATTAGTTCATCTTAATCTGGAATTAAAAGTTTTTTAACAAATTTCTAAGCAATAATATAGCGCAGTTGCATCAATAATAGTTATATTTGCCCAACTATAACCTTTTCGTTTAACCTAATTAATTATTATGATGAAAAAACTACTTCTTTCCCTTGCCCTGATTGCATTCACAATGCAAATCACCGCACAAACGATCATCTATGAAGATGATTTTGAGTCCTATACTGTTGGGGGTTACCTTGCAGTGCAAAGTGATGCCTGGACCACATGGAGCAATACTCCCGGAACGACCGAGGATGCTTTTATCGTTAATGATCAATCTAACAGCCCAACAAAATCGGTTCTTGTGGAAGGTGTTTCTGACCTTGTTTTAGGATTTGGAAACAAGATAAGTGGGAAATATCAGCTTGATATGTATTACTTTGTTCCAACAGGTTTTGCAGGCTACTATAATTTTCAGCGCTATCAGTCGCCAGGTATTGAATGGGTGTTGGAAGTTTATTTTAATAATGATGGCACAGGATTAGTTCATGCCGGTGGTCAAAATGCCGCTACTTTTAATTATCCCCAAAATCAATGGGTGCTCATCCATAACATTATTGACCTTGATGAAGACTGGGCAGAACTCTACATTAATAATAATCTGATTCATGAATGGCAGTGGAGTCTTAGCTCACAGGGAGTTCAAGGCATTGTTCAACTTGGTGGAATGAACGTTTTTGCCGGTGCACCAACCGGCCAAACGCCTAAATTCTACTTTGATGATGTCACCTTTACTGAGCTTGCCTCAGGAACTGTACCACAGGTTGAAGTTACTCCTGAAGAATTCATGGTTGATCTCTCAACCGGAGAATCATCCACAGATATGATTAACGTTGCCAATATTGGAAATGCACCATTAGATTATAGCATTGAGATAAATTATGCTTTCCCTGATAAAAAAAATCAGGCTATTGCTGAATCCACCGGTTATTACAATGAATTCAAAACCACTGGCATGGATTTGGTTGCTGATCCTAATCACAAACCCGGCGGAAACGCTCCATCCAATACGGAAGATGTTTTACTGAACTATGATGGACCTAATGATACTGGAGTTGGATATCCTGATCCAACCGTTTATGAAGTAGCAGCAAGATTTCCACATAGTATGACATTGCCTTATGCCGGCATGGAGCTCACCCAGGTCGATTTCTACATTTATCATACTGAAAATTGCGCCTTCAAGATCAGAATTTACGGAGAAGGTGAATCGTATGAACCAGGACCACTGCTCTTAGAGCAGGCTTTTGCTGCTACATTCCCGGGATGGTTCACACTCACCCTGAATACACCTATTACAATTACCGGCGAAGATATCTGGATTGGTTATTGGGTTGCTCAAGCAGTTGGTGGCATATTTCCTATCGGTGCTGATGCAGGACCAGCAAATCCTAACGGCCATTTTATTAAACCTGGTGTAGGCTGGACAGTTTCAAGCCTGGATTACAATTGGAATATTCGCGGTACCCTCACAGGCGACGGCATGGCACAATGGTTATCTGTTGCGCCCGCCATCGGCCTGCTCGACCCTGCAGAAGATGCAAACCACACTGTCACATTCGATGCCACCCTGCTTACTGTTGGAGATTATGAAGGAATCTTAAAAGTAAAAAGCAATGACATTGCTAATCCAGTTGTGATCGTACCAGTAACGCTTGATGTAATTCTGGGAGTAAATGAATTGGGAGAACCTAATTCTGTAATGGTTTACCCAAATCCTACCTCGGATTATCTGCGCATACAGGCCAACCACCAGATGAATGAAGCAAGGTTGTTTACCAATACAGGGCAACTAGTGCTCAGCAAACGAATTGATGGCAAGTCAACCAATCTTGAAACCAGATCTCTGGCTCCTGGCATTTATTTACTTCAAATTGAAACTGAAGCGGGTATATCAAACCGCAAGGTAATGATTGATTAAAGTAAAATGCAATAATTTTAAATCAAAAGGCTGCCTCTCAGGCAGCCTTTTGATTTTTCATGTGGTGCAAAGAGCTTAGAAGGCCAATATTGAAGAGATCTATAGGATTCGATAATATTGACTTAGAATTGCTTGATAATCATTAATTTTATCATCGATCAAAACTAACCCAACCAATTATTATTACATTTGCTTTGTGTTAGTACTCAGGTGTGGCAAAATAAACCTAATGATAAAGAAAGTACTTCTGTTTAGCGCAATAATTGCTATTAGTTTGCAATCAGTTGCGCAATGGCTCGCACAAGCTACCGGGATCACAGCGTCTTCACATGAATTGAATCACGTGCTTATGGTTGATGACAATCTTGCTTGTGCAGCTGCCTACGATCGTCTTGACCCCGAAATTTCTGTAAACCCCACTGCCCTCTCGGAAGTGCTCGAGCCAAACGCCGCATCAGTTCAGGTTTTGTCAATCAGCAACATTGGCGAAGATGATCTTAATTTTACTATCGAGATTGACTTTATTGGCAAAAGAGGACAGAAACAACAATACCATTTCCTCGAACTTGACTTTGCATACGGCAACACTGCCAATGCAGAAACCGATCCTTCAGCAACACCTCGTGAAGTGGAAAACACACTTGCGATGTGGGACCTGCAATTTGTGTATGATGTGCAAACATCTTCAGCTATGTCAAACCACGCCGGTAGTGAAACCGATGGCGAATATATCTATACAGCAGTTTGGATTGGCCCGTCAATAAATAAATTCGCCCTTGATGGAACTTTTATTGAAACATTCACAATCCCTGGAGTTACTGGTATCAGGGACCTGGCTTTTGATGGTGAGTTTTTCTATGGCAGCAATGCAGTAGCTAATACAGGCATATGGAAGATGGATTTCGTGAACGAAGTACTTGTAAGCACTATTCCCTATACCGGTGCAGTAAGGGCAATTGCGTACGATGAGGCAGCAGATGGATTTTGGGTCAATAACTGGTCAACAGCTTTAACGCTGGTAAGCCGTACAGGTACTATTCTTCTGGTAGGACCAACAACTCCAAGTTGTTACGGCATTGCATATGATGAGCTATCACCAGGCGGCCCTTATATGTGGCTCTTTACTGGAACAATTACGGATCTGGGCTGCCAGGTTGAGCAGATGACCATGCCTGATGGAACGCTCACCGGCGTATCACACAGTATTAGTGGCGAACATGGAGCGCAACATCTTGCAGGTGGTTTATGGATTTATCCCGACCTTTTTGAAGGTACAATAACCCTTGGTGGTTGTACACAAGGAGAACCTAACAAAATTTTCGGATATGAAATCATTGCGATCACTCCTCCACCCGATGATTGGCTCTATACAGCTATTTCTACCGGAACCGTTGGTGCCGGACAAACCCTGGATGTAATGGTTACTTTTGATGCAACAGGCCTGGATTATGGCGATTACGAAGCTGTTCTTCAGATAACAAGCAATGATCCCGGCAATCCAACAGTCAGTGTTCCAGCGACACTTATTGTTTCTTATTTCCTGCCACCTACAATTGTAGTTAACCCTGGCGAATTGATGCAACAAATCGTACCAAACCAGATTGAGACACAGGAAATGACTATAGGTAATATAGGTGAAGGCCCGTTGTCCTATTATATAAATATTGAATACGTAGAAAGCACAAGTCCAGAAGAAAATGTTATTACTTACCAAGCTCTAAGCTGGCTTTCTGTAAGCCCGGAATCAGGCATAGTTGAGCCGATGGCAGAGGATATTGTTACAGTGACTTTCAATTCGGCAGGTCTGGAAATAAAAGCCTATTACGCATATTTGTTAATTGAAAGCAACGATCCGGATAACTTCATCATTGAAGTTCCGGTAACGTTTGATTATTATATCGGAATCAACGCACTTGGCGAACCCAATGCGGTAATGGTGTACCCGAATCCTGCGACCGGTTTCCTGCACGTTCAGGCCAATCGCAACATCAGGGAGATTAAGGTTTTCAATAGTACCGGGCAACTTGTAATTTCCACATTGGTTAATGATAAAACTATCAACATCAACACAAATGGACTTACACCTGGCATGTATCATCTGCAAATTGAATCCGAAGCAGGGACTTCAAACCAAAAGGTAATGGTGCGATAAACTGAGAAAGTATTTTCAAAAAAGGCTGCCTTAAAACTAGTGGTTTTACTTTTTTTTGTCATCCTGAACGCATCGAAGAATATCAAGATAGTTCAGATCCATCACTTCGTTCAGGATGACAAGAATTAACTTCTTGAGGCAGTCATTTTTTGGTGATCGCACCACCCAATAAAGCTTGAAATATTATCCCTACTTTTGTAAGCAACGTTTTTGTAATTGTCGCAAAGGTTTCATCTTAATTCCGGAAGGCTATGAAAAATTTATTTCTATTGATTTCTCTTTCAACCTGCTCTATTATTTTGAACGCCCAGTACCTCAATGTAAGAATGAGCGATTATGGAGGATTCAATGAACCAAGTATTTACATCAATCCAAAGAATACCTTGGAAATCATGGCCGGAACCAACCTCAACAATTATTTCTACTCGGAAGATGGCGGCCTCAGCTGGGAGCATGGCATCCTTACCGAACCTGATTATGGTGTATGGGGCGACCCGGTAATCATTGCCGATACACTTGGTGATTTCTATTTCTTTCATCTTTCGAACCCGGTTTCAGGAAACTGGATTGACCGCATCGTTTGCCAGAAATTCGATAAAATAGGCCGCACCTGGGGTGCCGGAACTTTTATGGGTCTGAATGGAGCCAAGGCCCAGGACAAGGAATGGGGCGTGGTTGATCGCACAAATAATAACATCTACGTTACCTGGACTCAGTTTGACGACTATGGCAGCAGCAACCCGCTTTGTGAAAGCAATATCATGTTCAGCAAGTCAACAGATACAGGACAAACATGGAGCCCCGCGTTTCGTATCAACGAAGTTGCAGGCAACTGCATTGATAGCGACGATACCACCGAAGGCGCTGTGCCCGCAGTAGGACCCAATGGCGAGATTTACGTTTCATGGTCAGGACCGGCAGGAATTGTATTCGACCGCTCTCTGGATCAGGGCGAAACCTGGCTTGAGGAAGACATTTTCGTTACAGCACAACCTGGTGGGTGGGATATTTCTATACCCGGAATCTTCCGGTCAAACGGGATGCCGATAACCAAATGCGACCTGAGTGGAGGGCCAAACCACGGAACAATTTATATCAATTACGCGGATCAAAGCAATGGTTCGGACGACACAGACGTTTGGCTCGTAAAATCAACCGATGGTGGCGAAACCTGGACTGAACCCAAACGCGTGAATGATGACCCCCCCGGAAAGCACCAGTTTTTTACCTGGATGGATGTTGACCAGGTTACCGGCCATCTGTATTTTGTTTTCTACGACCGCCGGAATTATGTGGATAACAAGACTGATGTGTACCTGGCTATTTCTCATGATGGTGGTGAAACTTTCGAAAACATCCTGATCAGCGAATCGCCGTTTTCCCCGACACCAAACGTATTTTTTGGAGACTACAATAACATTGCGGTCTACAATAACATGGTAAGGCCCGTCTGGACACGCATGGATAACAGCAATAACAGCATCTGGACGGCAATTGTTGATATCAATGTCGGCATACCGGAAAAGGAACTTCGTCCATTCAGTCTGGAACAAAATTATCCGAACCCCTTTCTTCAAACTACGACATTTTCTTATAAGCTTTCCGAGCCTGGCATCATTCAGCTTGCCGTATATGATCAGTTTGGAAGAAACTTAGCAACATTGGAACACAACACTTTTAAAGCAAGAGGTAGTTATCGTGTTACTTTCGATGCTTCAAAACATAAGCTTCCGCCAGGAGTTTATTACGTGAATCTAAAAAGTGATAAATTGACTCTGATCCGCAAGATGGTTGTGGCGGGGCTTTAACGAATACAGGATTTGAAGTAAAGTTCTGGCATTGATCCTAAAACTGGTTTATTCAGTGAATTTCTCTAAGACGCTAAGAAAGTTTAGAAGTTTAGAGTGTTGATAGTTTAGGAAGTTTAGAGAATTGAGTAGTTCATCTAAAATAAATCACATTCTGTCCGGCACATCAATACCTAATAATCTCATTGACTGTTTAATTATTTGCCCCGTAAAAATAGATAAGGCCAAACGGAATGTTGCCAGATCGGTGTTTTCTTCACGCAGAATTGGAAACTCATGATAAAATTGGTTGTACTCCCGTGCAAGTTCGTACACGTAATTTGCGATTGCTGCCGGGCTTAACTGATCGCCGGCTTCCTTCACTGCAATGGGGTATTCAAATAAAATACGCAACAAAGCTTTTTCCTTTTGGGGAAGTATTTCAGGAACGCCAACATGCCAGTTTAAGCTTTCAACATCCCAACCGGCATCAACGGCCTTACGATACACTGATTGTATCCTGGCATGTGTATATTGGATAAAAGGCCCGGTATTTCCGTTGAAATCTATTGAATCCTGGGGATTAAACAGCATTGTTTTGCGTGGATCAACTTTCAGGATAAAATATTTAAGGGCGCCAAGGCCAAGCATGTTAAACAATGTATCGAGTTCCGTTTCACTGAATCCTTCGGTTTTTCCAAGTTCTGTGGTAGTTTCCCGCGCTGTATTATACATTTCCTGCATCAGGTCGTCAGCATCAACCACCGTACCCTCGCGCGATTTCATTTTACCCTGAGGCAATTCAACCATGCCATACGATAAATGCAACATTTTCTCAGCCCAGGAATAACCCAGCAACACAAGAACTTTCTTCAGCACATCAAAATGATGGTTTTGCTCATTGCCCACCACGTAAATCATCTGCTGCGGATGATATTTCTCAAACCTTGCGCAGGCTGTGCCAAGATCTTGCGTCATGTAAACCGAGGTGCCGTCCGATCGCAACAATGCTTTTTCATCCAGGTTAAAAGCACTTAAATCTGCCCAAACCGATCCGTCATCCTTTACCCGAAGTTTTCCCTCTTCAACACCCTTGGCAACAATATCCTTTCCAAGAAGATACGTTTCAGATTCGTAATCTATTGTATCGAAATTAATGCCCAGACGATGGTAGGTTTGTGTAAAACCTTCATAAACCCAATTGTTCATTTTCTCCCAAAGTTCCCGAACCTCAGCTTCGCCATTTTCCCATTTTCGCAGCATTTCCCTGGCCTGTGCCATCAAGGTTGAACGCTGCTCCGCTTCATCAGATGAAAGTCCCTGATCCGTTAATTTAGCCAGTTCGGTTTTATAATGGCGGTCGAACAACACATAATATTTGCCTACCAGATGATCGCCCTTTAAGCGGGCGTTGGCAGGGGTTTCACCATTGCCCCATTGTTTCCAGGCCAGCATGGATTTGCAAATGTGAATTCCCCGGTCGTTTACAAGGTTCAGTTTAACAACTTTCTTACCATTCGCTTTTAAAATTTCAGCAATGGAATGGCCCAGCAAATTGTTGCGGATATGCCCTAGATGTAAAGGTTTGTTTGTATTTGGTGATGAGAACTCAATCAGTACAGGCTCTTTATCGGTTTGTTTTCCGAACCCAAATTTAGGATCTGAAATAGCGGTCATGAAAAATTCTAACCAGAAACTATCACACAAGGTCAGGTTCAAAAAGCCTTTAATAATATTGAACCCGCTAATTAATTCGTGATGGCTTTTCAACAGATTTTCTCCAATTTCCTGACCCAACTTCTCAGGAGATGTTTTAAGCAATTTTGAAGCGCCAAAAAGTACGATTGTAAAATCGCCTTCAAATTCCTTTTTAGTTTTCTGAACCTGCATGCTTTCAGCAGAAATCCTGCTTCCATAAATATCCTCGATTGCTTCGGTAGCGGCCTTGAGTAAAGTGTCGTATATCATAGTGATTGATTGTATCCGGCAAAATTACTCTTTTTACTACATGTAAAAATACAATTACAAAGCGTTTATAATCAACTTATTATGAAATTATTTTTCATCTGAAAATCAAGCGATTAACAAACTGTTAGTAAAATTTTCAAAAACAGGTACTTGTGCCGCACACTTAAAGAAGTATCTTTGCATGTCTCTCGAATCTGGAAAGCATATATAATTATCTGATATACTAATCTTTAATTAAACTTATCTATATGAAGAAGAAAGTAATCATCATCGGAGCTGCAGGAAGGGATTTTCACAATTTCAACATGTACTTCCGGGGTAACTCTGCCTACAAAGTGGTAGCCTTCACAGCTGCCCAGATTCCCGACATTGACGGGCGTAAATACCCTGCCGAACTGGCCGGAAAAGATCTTTATCCCGACGGTATTCCAATCTACGCCCAGGATGAACTTGTTGACCTGATTAAAAAACATAATATTGACGACTGTGTGTTTTCTTACAGCGATGTTTCCTACAATAAAGTAATGGGAATCAGCGCTATTGTAAACGCAGCCGGAGCCAATTTCGTTTTGCTGGGTCCTCGTGATACTTATGTAAAAAGCACCAAACCTGTAATTGCCGTTGGCGCAATCCGAACTGGGTGTGGCAAAAGCCAAACCTCGCGCCGTATCATCGAGATACTCATGGAGCAGGGTTTAAAAGTAGTTGCAGTTCGCCATCCTATGCCATACGGCGATTTGGTGAAACAAAAAGTGCAACGGTTCGCAACTGTTGAAGACTTAAAACTGCACGAATGCACCATTGAAGAAATGGAAGAGTATGAACCACATGTGGTTCGCGGTAACGTTATTTATGCAGGTGTTGATTATGAAGCAATACTGCGTGCCGCCGAAAAGGATCCGGATGGTTGTGATGTTGTGCTTTGGGACGGCGGAAATAACGATTTTCCATTCTACAAACCCGACCTGATGGTTACAGTTACCGATCCACATCGCGCAGGCCACGAGCTAAGTTATTATCCGGGCGAGGTTGTATTAAGAATCGCCGATGTTGTGGTTATAAATAAGATTGATACTTCAGCCCCAGAAGACATTCAGACGGTTCGCCAGAGTATTGCAAGTGTTAATCCCAATGCAATTGTAATTGACGGCGCTTCACCTATCATGGTTGACGATACCTCTTTGATCCGCGGCAAACGTGTACTCGTTGTAGAAGACGGCCCAACGCTCACGCACGGCGAAATGAAAATAGGCGCCGGTATTGTGGCAGCACAGAAATTTGGCGCAGCAGAGATTGTTGATCCACGCCCTTACGTTGTTGGCCGGTTGGCTGATACTTTCAAAACTTATCCAAACATTGGTTCGCTTCTGCCAGCCATGGGATATGGAGAACAACAAACCAGGGATCTCGAAGCAACTATCGCCAATACAGAATGTGATTCAGTGATCATCGGTACTCCGATTGATCTTAACCGCATCATCAAGATTGACAAACCTAACACACGTGTTTATTACGATTTGCAGGAAATCGGCAAACCCGATCTGAAAGAAGTCCTTGCAGATTTTGTTAATAAACACAATTTGAAATAATTAAAAAAAGCGGCTCATTCGGGCCGCTTTTTTTATCAAGAAATATTAACAATACCCTCCCATTTTGACAGGAGTCTATACTTTTAAAACCGGATTATGTCAGCTATAATCCAATGAATATCAACAAATAATTTACAAGATGAAAAAAAGGAGTTTAGTTTCAATCAATGATTTCAGCAAAGAAGAGAGCATCCGGATACTGGATCGGGCGATGGAGTTCGAGAAAAATCCCACGCAGAAAATTCTCGAAAATTTTGTAGTGGCCACACTGTTTTTCGAACCTTCAACACGCACCAGGCTAAGCTTTGAAAGTGCAGTGAACCGTCTCGGCGGCAAGGTGATCGGATTTACTGACTCAGCTTCATCGAGTGTTCAGAAAGGTGAATCCTTAAAAGACACCATAAAAACGGTATGCAACTACAGCGATCTGATTGTAATGCGCCATCCGCGCGAAGGCAGCGCACGCTTTGCATCTGAAGTCGCATCGGTGCCCATTATCAACGCCGGCGATGGTGCGAACCAGCATCCAACGCAATGCCTGTTGGATCTTTATTCAATCAGAAAAACACAGGGGCATCTTGATAACCTCCACGTAGCTTTTGTTGGCGATCTGAAATATGGCCGAACCGTGCACTCCCTTGTTATTGCATTGTGCAATTTCAATACAACCTTTCATCTTGTTTCCCCGCAGGAGTTGAAACTGCCAAGCTCAGTGAAAATGCATATAAAAGAAAAGCAGCTCAACTATCATCAATACACTGATTTGAGCGAAGCTGTTCCCCATGCTGACATCATTTACATGACCCGCATACAGAAAGAAAGATTTTCTGATCCCATTGAATACGAAAAAGTGAAAAACTCCTATGTCCTCTCGAGCAAGATGCTGGTAACAGCCAGGGAAAATATGAAAGTGCTGCATCCTTTGCCTCGCGTAAACGAAATTAGCGAAGATGTTGATGATATGCCACAAGCATATTATTTTGAGCAGGCCCTCAATGGAGTTTATGTCCGCCAGGCGTTGCTTGCAAGTATTCTGGGAGTATAACTTTGGTTTAAAACAAAAAAAAGGCATTTAAAATGAATAAGGATCAAAGAAAAGAACTGAAAGTGTCAGCCATTGAAAATGGCACCGTGATTGACCACATACCCGCTCACAACCTTTTCCAGGTGGTTCGCATCCTGAACCTCGAAAAATATGAGAGCCAGATACTGATTGGTATGAACCTCGACAGTCAGAAATATGGTCAGAAGGGTATACTGAAACTAAGCAACAAATTCTTCAAAAGTGATGAAATTAACAAAATTGCACTGGTAGCGCCAACAGCAACAATGATTGTTATCAGGGACTTTCAGATCGTTGAAAAACGCAATGTTGAAATACCGGATGAAGTTGTAAAGATTGTTAAATGTTTTAATCCAAACTGCATCACCAATCACGAGAAGATAATTACCCGCTTCAATGTGATTGACAAGGCCGATCTTCGCCTGCAATGTCATTACTGTGAAAAAATCACGGCAAAAGACAATGTGACTTTTCTGTAGTCAACCATTAAAAACAAATTCTGATTATTCCCGTTTAAAACCAAAAGCGGGTTGAAGTGAGCAGCTACATAAAAAAACTGATTGAACGCGGCGAAGGCCAACATCTTGATTTTAAGTTTGAAATCAGCGATTCCCGTAAGATTGCGCGTTCACTCGTTGCCTTTACAAACAGCGAAGGCGGTACATTGCTGATAGGCGTGAAAGATAATGGTGTGGTTGCTGGTGTGCGTTCAGAAGAAGAATACTATATGGTTGATGCCGCTGCAAACCTGTACTGCAGGCCTTCCATCAGTTTCCAAACGCATGAATGGACTGTAGAAGGCAGAAAAGTGCTGGAAATCACCATCTTGCCCGATTCTGAAACACTTCATTATGCACCCGACAAAGATGGTAACTGGAAAGTCTACATCAGGGTTGATGATCATAATTTGCTGGCCAACAGCATCTACCTGCAGGCACGTCGAAGAAAAAAGGCAATAAAAGGTGTTTTCCTGGCTTACACAGAAAAAGAAAAAACCCTGCTGCATTACCTGGATGAAAATTTCAGTGTGACCCTGTCAAAGTTTTGTCGTATGGCGAACCTCAGCAAATACAAGGCTGAGAAAACCCTGGCAAACCTGATTGCCCTTGATATTGTTGAGCAAATTCTCACCGAAAACGGCTGTTATTATAAGCTCAGGGATCCAAACCTGGAATTTCCGTTGAATGAGAAGTATCCGCAAGGATTTAAGAAATGGTAAAAAACATTATGCCTAAGGCATTGTTATTTAAGCAAAGAAATTCACATCCGTCCAGACATCATTTTACATTCAAGATCAACCATTAGCCACTATGCTCGTTATTCTTTCTCCCTCAAAGACACTTGATTTCAATCGCATCAGGAATGATGTTTCGTCAACTCTACCACTCTATCTTGAGGAAGCTTCACTTGTAGCCGCTGAGCTAAGGCGGTATAATCCTAAACAACTCGCCAGGTTTCTGAATGTTAGTCCAAAATTGGCTGATTTGAATGCGAACCGCTATTCTGTATGGAACACAGATGCACATAGTACTGAAGGGAAACCGGCTGTACTCTCTTACAAAGGAGATGTTTACCAGGGCTTGCAGGCTGAAAACTTTTCAGACTCCGAGCTGGAATTTGCGCAAAAGCACCTGAGGATAATTTCAGGCCTTTATGGGGTTTTACGTCCGCTCGATCGCATATTGCCCTATCGCATTGAGATGGCCACGCCGTTAAAAGTTGGCAAGTCGAAAAATCTGTATGCATTCTGGACCAGCAAGGTGACTGCACATCTTGAGCATGTGATTAACGAAACCAATGCAAAAACATTAGTGAATCTTGCCTCTGAAGAATACTCCAAAGTAGTTGATAGCAAAGAATCAGAGGTTCAGATTATAACCCCGGTTTTTAAGGATTTCAAAAACGGACAGTATAAGGTTATTTCGTTTTTTGCGAAAAAAGCCCGGGGATTGATGAGTGGGTACATCATCAGGAATGGCATAACAAACCCAGAGAAATTAAAGCTTTTCAGTGATGACGGATATTATTTTAATGACGGTTTAACAAAAGGCAACACATGGGTATTTACCCGCAATTGAAATGTCCTTAAAATACAAACTTGTCCCATTATGAAACCAATAGCTTTACCTAGAAATTTATGATCAATTGAAATACAGCCCCTTAATCAGGTGGCACAATCTTTGAAAACCTAAAATGAATATGTACTTAAAAAACACCAGTTATGCAAGATAATACAACATACAGATCTTACGACTGGGGCAATAAGGTAATTCTGATTGCTGAAGATCAAAAGATAAACTTTGTTTTACTCAAAGCCATTTTTGAGAGGACAAAAGCTACTGTAATCTGGGCTCAGGATGGTGAGGCTGCTGTTGAAAGTTTTCTTAACACCGATCATATTGACCTGGTAATAATGGATTATATGATGCCCAAATTAAATGGTGTTGAGGCAACCCGGCTTATCAAGGAACAGCGCCAGAGTATTCCCGTGATATTCCACTCAGCAAATCCTCTGGAAGAAGACGAAGATATAGAAATGATGTCCTACGATGATATTGCCTATTTCCAAAAACCTGTTAATGCGGCACAACTGCTGAACAAGGTTGAAGATCTGTTAAAAGCATAACCCAAGACATACTATTTCGGGACGGATTCAATAAAGTAAAAACCCTGCACCTTACAATGCAGGGTTTTTTGATTTTAAAGTGCATTTTAGATTCTATTTTGATCTTGAACCAAATCTTAATTCAATGCTGTAACACATTGATAATGAATTTTTTAGCGGAGAGACAGGGATTCGAACCCTGGGTCCACCTACGCGGACAACGGTTTTCGAGACCGCCCCATTCGACCGCTCTGGCATCTCTCCGAATAAAAAAGGACTGCAAAAGTAAGAACTATTTTAGCAGTTGCAATATTTCCTGCTCCTGACTCAATTATAAAATCACTTCCCTGCATCGAAAGCGGAGTGTTTAAGAAAATAAAACAACGTGATACTGCTTATCACGCCGAAAAATATACCTGCTATCATAAAAGCAGTTTGAAGGCTATATACATCGGTAAGCCAACCAAAAAAAGGTCCAACTATAGCAAAAATCAACCTGATGATAAAATTTCTCAACGACATTACTGTTGCCCTGACTTCTGATTCTGTATGCTGATTGATATAATTACGTAGGGTTGGTGTTGCCAGTCCGCGAAAAATATAAAAAACAAGGAGAATGATAAAGCCAGGTATAAATGGAACAACAGATATTGCTATAAAACCTGATGCCAGCATGATCACCATGAGTGTAACCATGGATTTTGAACCGACTTTTAGTTCAACCCGCCAGGCATGATAAGCCCCTATGCCGGCAGCAACGTTTAAAACAGCCCAGCCAACCCCAAACCATGCCACTGCCATCCCACTCATAATAAAGTACGGCTGAACGAACCAGGCCATAGTCAGGGTGCTGGCACCAATAGCCGCCGACAGCAGTATTGTCCATTTCAACTTTTTGTTGATATGAAGGGAATCTTTAATAATTTTCGGAATCTGCATGAACCCGGTTTGCAATCGTTGTGAAACTACTTCCGGTTCCCGAAGTATTAGTGCCGCTGGAATCGCTAAAGCGGCTACAAATGTTTGAACGTAAAAAGGGGTTCGCAAAGAAACAACGGCAATCAATCCTCCTATGATTCCGGCAAGTGCTTCTGCAAAATTCCCGGCCGATGAAATCTTGCCTTCTATCCGGGTGTATTTATCAGATTGATTACCCGCTTTGAGTGTGTCGTAAAGCATCGCGGAGTCTGCACCCGAAACCAGGCTCAGGCTTATGCCAAGGGCAATTTCTGCCACCACAAACTCAAAGAATCCAAAAGAGAAGCTGTAAATCAGGAAGCCGGCAACACCCAATACTGATCCAATAAGAATACTTGTGCGCCGGCCAAGTTTATCTGCAAGATAACCCGTTGGGATCTCAAAAAACATTAAGGTGAATGAATAAATGGCTTTCAGGGTAAAAATATCCTGCATGCTCATGTCGTTCGATTGATAGAACAATACGATAACAGGCATGACAAAATTCATCCATTTGGCGATCTTAATAAAGTATAAGGCCGCCAGGTTCCTTGTAACAGAAAAGTGAGTTGCAGGCTTCACAAAATCAGGAAATAATTATAACAAACAAAGGCTGTTTCCGTGTTAGAAACAGCCTTTACCTTTGTACTTGCGGAGAGAGAGGGATTCGAACCCCCGGAGGTATTACCCTCAACGGTTTTCAAGACCGCCGCAATCGACCGCTCTGCCATCTCTCCGCTGCAAAATTAAAAAATTATGTTGATTCCGAAACCTCCGGCAATAATATTCGTGTTCAAATAACAAATCATCGGCAAGAGAAATTGATTTTCTTTTTAAAAATCAGTACTTTTGTGGGTAATAACCACCAACCCATTTTCATTTTAATAAGCTGTATGGCAATAAAAAAGATGATTCTGGGTTCGTAAAACCAAGCAACAATGAAAACTCCATTAAAATTAAATCTGCTGCTGTTGGCCATCATTATCAGCAAGCTTTTGGTTGCCGACAATCCCAGGGTGTATTTTGCCTATAGTACATTTCTGTCGCCTATTGATGGGCCGTATATTGAAACATATCTGCAAGTTGATGCCAGCAGCCTTAACTTTGTAGGAACCGCAAATGACGAATACCAGGCTACCCTTGAGGTTCTTCTTGTTCTAAAACAGGACGAACAAATTAAGGATTTCAAAAAATATGAATTAAAAAGCCCGGTTATCAATGAACTTACCGAAACTGGATTTAGCTTTATTGACCAGCAACGGTTCTTACTTCCCAGCGGAGAGTATGTACTTGATATTTCCCTTTCTGATCCTACCAAAGCACTTGAGCCGCTCAATCATTCTGAGCTAATAGCTATTAATTTTAATCAAGCAGAATTATTTGTGTCATCGGTTCAGCTTGCTGAACGTATTGAACAGACCAATGAGCCTGGCCCGCTGACTAAAAGCGGCTTTAACATTTATCCTTATGTTGACTTCTTTTATCCTTCTCACATGAAAAACATTTCGTTTTATTCGGAAGTTTACAATGCTTCCAATGCACTTGGCGAAGGTGAAGAATTTTTGATTGTCAGCTCTATTGAAACTTTTGAAAGCAGACGGGTACTGTCTGATTATAATCGTTTCAAGCGGGAGAGTGCCAAGCCGGTGAATGTTTTTCTAAATAGTTTTGATATATCTAAACTTCCTTCCGGGAATTACTTCCTTGTAGTAAGTGTAAAGGATCGGCACAATGAAACCCTTGCATCTAACCGTGTGTTCTTTCAGCGCAGCAACCCCGAACTGGAGATAAGGCCAGAGGATTTTGAACACGTTGATGTTACCAATTCTTTTGCCGAGCAAATAGTTGATGTTGACAGTCTTGCATATTTTATAAAAGCACTGTCACCAATATCAGATTTTTCTGAGCGTCAATTTGCCTACAATCTAGCAACTTCAGGCAACTTAAGAAACATGCAGCAGTATTTTTATAACTTCTGGCTGCAACGTGATCAATCATCACCTGAAGAATCCTGGAAGAATTATTATATAGAAATGTGCCGCGCCGATGCCAACTTTAAAACAATGGTGCAAAGAGGTTATGAAACCGACAGGGGCAGAGTATATTTACAATACGGCCCACCCAACTCCATTAACAGCAGTTATGATGAACCGGCAAGCTATCCTTACGAAATCTGGCATTATTATGTTATCAATGGTCAACGCAACAAGCGTTTTGTGTTTTACACCCATGATATTGCAACTAATAACTTTGAACTTCTCCATTCGGAAATGATTGGTGAGCTTAGCAACCCCAGGTGGATGTCGAAGATCAATTCCCGCAATGAAGGATGGGGCGTTGATTATGAAGATACATCAAGGTCTCGAAACCGCGTTTGGGGAAGTAAAATTGAGGATTATTACAATGAACCCAGGTAGTAACGCTTCCTATGGTTCTGTCACCTCAGTTTCATTCACTCTTAGTTCGAACCAAACATCACCGGCCTGTAAATCAGCATTTAGAGCTTAACACGATTTTTTAACTTCATCCGGCTATGGCTTCCTCGCCTGCCCTTGAAAACCAGTGTTATTTTTATTAAATATATTTGCATTTGCATATATTGCATTTAAGAATTGCCGGTGTGTGGAAAGCCGGCTGTTTTAACACAGCGTATTTTAAAACAACTTCAATGGTATGCTAGAAAATAATAATCCTTTATGGTATAAAGATGCTGTAATTTACCAGTTACATGTGCGATCTTTTTACGACAGCAATAGTGATGGAATTGGTGATTTCAAAGGCTTAATTCAAAAACTTGATTATGTTCAGAACCTTGGCGTGAATACATTGTGGCTGCTTCCGTTTTATCCATCACCACTAAAAGATGGTGGGTATGATATTGCTGATTTTAATGGCGTTCATCCATCCTACGGCACACTGGCCGACTTTAAACGTTTTGTAAAAGAAGCTCATCGGCGCGGCTTGCGGATCATTACGGAACTGGTGCTTAATCATACATCAACCGAACACAAATGGTTTCAGCGTGCCCGGAAATCAAAACCGGGAAGCACTTACCGCGACTTTTACGTATGGAGCGATACGCCTGAAAAGTACCAGGATGCCCGTATTATTTTCCAGGATTTTGAGGTCTCAAACTGGACTTATGATCATGAAGCCAAGGCCTACTACTGGCACAGGTTCTACTCCCACCAGCCGGATCTTAATTTTGAAAACCCTAAAGTCAAAAAAGAGATATTAAAAGCGCTTGATTTCTGGTTTCAAATAGGGGTAGATGGATTCCGGCTCGATGCGGTACCTTATCTATTTGAGGCCGAAGGCACAAACTGTGAAAATCTACCCGAAACACATAAATACCTGAAAGAACTGCGCAAGTATGTTGACGATAATTACCAGGATAAATTGTTGCTGGCCGAAGCTAACCAATGGCCCAACGATGCATCAGATTATTTTGGCAGCGGCGATGAATGCCATATGGCTTTCCACTTTCCACTAATGCCAAGGATGTACATGGCCCTGCGCATGGAAGACCGCTTTCCTATTGTTGACATCATAGAACAAACTCCGCAGATACCTGACAATTGCCAGTGGGCTATCTTTCTACGCAATCATGATGAGTTAACCCTTGAAATGGTTTCAGACGAGGAAAGAGATTATATGTATAAATCTTTTGCTGATGATCCGCGAAAACGGGTGAATGTCGGAATCCGCCGTCGGCTCTTTCCGCTTTTTGGTGGCGATCTCAGAACTATTGAATTGCTGAACTTCCTCCTTTTGTCAATGCCCGGCACACCTATAATTTATTACGGAGATGAAATAGGCATGGGCGATAATTATTACCTTGGCGACAGGGATGGTGTAAGAACACCCATGCAATGGAGCCCCGATAAAAATGCAGGCTTTTCTTCAACTGACCCTCAAAAATTATTCTTACCTGTTATCATTGACAACAATTACCATTACACCTCAGTAAATGTTGAAAATCAGGAGCGGAATCCTTCTTCTTTCCTATGGTGGCAACGCAGGGTTATTGCCAAACGTAATAAGTACAAAGCATTTGGCCGGGGTAGTTTAAAATTTATAAATACCAGCAATCCTAAGGTACTTGCCTTTGTAAGGGAATATAAAGACGAAACCATATTGATTGTGGTAAATCTTTCACGTTATTCACAACATGTGGAAATTGACCTACAGGATTATGCCGGTTCGGTTCCCATGGAAATATTCAGCCGAAACGATTTCCGGGTTATTTCCGATCAACCCTGGGAGTTTTCAATGCAGTTTAAAAACTATTTCTGGTTTCTGCTTCGGAGGCAGGAAAAAGAAACAGAAGTTGAGGGATTGGATCAGGAACCATTAAAAATCACCAATCATCAATGGGCTAAGATGGCTTCACCTATGCAGCGAACCATTAGGGAGCTTTTATATGATTATATAATTAAAAGCCGGTGGTTCAAAGGAAATGTGCGCAAGCTCAGGGAAATCAATATAATTGCTGTGATTGCACTTCCACATAAGGAGTGTAATTCATATTTGTTTATTGTGAAAATGGATTTGATTGAAGCCAGTGAAGATATCTTCCTCATGCCAGTTTCAATTGCCTTAAATAACAAAGCTATCGAAATTAGAACCAGCTACCCTGAATCGGTTATCAAAAATATTCTGATTGATGGTGAGGCGGGCATTTTATATGATGGGGTACATGATAATATTTTACAGGAAGAACTTTTCGGCATTATCAGAAGGCGCACCAAAGTGAAAGGCGTGTTTGGCGAGATTGAAGGTTCATCAGGCGGCAGGTTGCGGCTACTGGGAGAAACATATTTAAAACCCCATGTAATTGTTTCAAAACACACTAACACATCAGTTAGCTTTGGCGACAAATACTTTTTTAAGATTTATCGCAATCCGCAGCAAGGTGAAAATCCCGATGTTGAAATTATAAAAAATCTCAGCCGGTATTCGGGTTTTGATAATATTCCGCTGTATGCAGGTCGGCTTGATTATAACAAACCAGGGTTCGAAAACACCTCACTGGCTATACTTGTTGATTTGATTCCCAATGTTGGAGACGCCTGGAAGATGACCCAAACAGCTATTGAATCATTCTTTGACAGGGTTCTGACCCAAAAGTTTGAGGTCGGCAAGCAAGCCGCTCAACAGCTAAATGTTGAAGAATTTATAGAGCCTTTCTTCCTCGAAATGATCGCCCTGCTGGGTCGTCGGACGGCTGAGATGCATCTGGCACTAGCTTCACTGAAGGCTGTAAAAGGGTTCGAACCCGAAGACTTTTCGCTTTTGTATCAAAAATCTTTAAATCAATCTTTAAGAACCTTTATTAAAAGGGCATTTTCTGTTATCAATGAAAAACAAAAGGAACCAGGCGTTGGAGATAAAGCCAAAATACAGGATATTCTTGATAGCCAGTCTGATTTCTTTTCATTTTTGCACACTACCCTGGAAGCTGAAAAGCTTAATACGCGTAAAATAAGGATTCATGGAAGTTATAAGCTCGATAAGTTATTATTTACCGGAAAAGACTTTATAGTTACTGATTTTGAAGGAGATAAAAACGAAGCATTTAGTATTCGCAAACTGAAGCATTGTCCCTTAAAGGACGTGGCATCAATGCTCAATTCATTTCATTTATCCATCTATATGGGATATCTCAAACGTCGTGAATTTGTTCCTGTAAACGAGAATTATTTGCAACCAATGATGGACAATTGGTACGAGAAAATATCTTCCTTGTTTATTCAATCCTACATTGATGCTATGGCAAACTCCGGATTGATCCCGAAAAACATCAATCATACAAACGATCTGATTAATCTTTTTATGCTGGAAAAATCAATCCAGGAATTAAGACATTTTTCCGAAAATCAACCTGAACTTGTGGCTATTCCAGTAAATGCACTGCAAAGGATCAGAAACAGAATCAAGCTGAAAAGCTGACTTTTTTTTGACGCTTCTAAGAGTTTGGTTGCAAATCTATGATGTAGACTTTTTAAAGTCAGCATTTATACTCGACATGTAGTTACCACTGCAACAACAGTGATGGCTTTCAGTAACTTCAAGTCACTTCGGCTTGATTGTTGCCCTGAAATTCGTTAAATTTGCAAGAATCACATTCATCGCATGTATAATGGATTGATGTTGTGATAATTAAAAATACAGATTATGAATTCGAACAAAGACGCTAATTTATCCGAAAATATAAGGCCGCACACTCACAAGATTGAAGCACTCATATTTGATCTTGACGGGGTCATCACCCAAACCCGCAAAACCCATAAAAAAGCATGGAAAGAGACATTTGATAAATTCTTCGCTGAACGCGAAAAAGAGTTCCTAAAGCAGGACTCAATGACCGAAGACGATTATCAGAATTATGTTGACGGCAAACCCCGTTATATTGGCGTACAAAGCTTCCTCGAATCCCGCAGCATCAAGCTCCCGCTTGGAAACCCCGATGATGACCCTGGTTTTGCAACCATTTGTGCGCTTGGGAACCTAAAGAACATGCTGTTTAATGAACTGGTTGAGCTGGAAGGTGTGGAGATTTATCACGATGCCATTGCTAAACTCAGGGATTGGAAAAAACAGGGAATAAAAACCGCTATTGTATCTTCCAGCAAAAACTGCCGCAATATCATCAAGGTGGCCGGGATTGAAGATTTGTTCGATACCCGTGTTGACGGAGTGGTCTCAGTAGAAATTGGCCTTAAAGGCAAACCCAATCCGGATATTTTCACAGAAGCTGCCCGAAGACTAGGGGTCAGACCCGAAAATTCTGTTGTTTTTGAAGATGCTATTTCGGGAGTACAAGCCGGCCAGCAAGGCTATTTTGGACTCGTGGTTGGTGTTAATCGTTTTAACAACAAACAAGCTTTGCTTGATAACGGTGCTGATATCACCATTGATAATTTTTCTGATCTGAACCTTTCAGATCCGGAAATTCAGGAAGCATATTTCTCCCGTCAGGGAAAACCCATTTTTCCGGGCAATGATGAAGTCTTCGAAATTCTGACCAAAAAAAAACCAGCCATTTTCCTCGATTACGACGGAACTCTTTCGCCTATAGTTCCCCGTCCTGAAGACGCCATTATTTCAAATGAGATGAAGGAAACCTTGCAGCAACTTGCCCACTTATTCACAGTGGCAATCGTAACAGGGCGCAACAAAGAAGATGTGGAAAACCTCGTTGGCCTCAACGGACTTGTTTATGCCGGCAGCCATGGCTATATCATCAGCGGTCCAAACGGGCTTTTTATGGAACATGAGGACTCAAAGAACATAATCCCAAGGCTTGATGAGATTGAAAAGGAAATTAAAAAAGAGCTGAATGAGAGAACCCAGGGCACCCAGCTCGATCGTAAGCGCTATGCCATTGGGATTCATTACCGCAATGCGCGGGAGGAAGATGAGGCTGTTGTTCATGAAATTGCAAATACAATGATCAGCAGGCATAAGGGTTTTAAAATCGGAGCTGGTAAAAAGATCCTTGAGATCAAACCCGACCTCGACTGGCATAAAGGTAAAGCCGTGGATTGGATTTTGAAAGCCTTAAAGCTATCCGGTCAAAAGGATATCATTCCCATATTCATTGGAGATGATATGACTGATGAAGATGCTTTCAATACGCTTCAGGAAAAGGGGATCGGAATCCTGGTTGGCGGGCATGGAAAGAAAACCGCTGCTACTTATGCCCTAAAGAATGTTTTTCAGGTGAAGGAATTTTTTAAGAAGCTGATTGGGATGTATGAGCTATAATCATGCAATTTATCCTGGATTACTGGTTGAATTTATTTAAAATCCAAATCATAAAAAACAAATTCAAAATAAAGTCAAATATCAAAATAAAAACCCCAAACAAGAACCAAATCTCTTTGTGAAACTTAGTGTACTTAGTGACTTAGTGGTAAAAAAAACCTTAAGAGATAATCAAATAATGAATTATGGATAACAACTGGACAGTGATCTACAAAGGCTTCGATGAAAAAGAACACCCTTTGCATGAAGCTTTATGCGCACTCGGCAATGGTTATTTTGTAACGAGGGGTGCGCTGGAAATGGCGAAGGATAATGAGTACAATTATCCGGGAACCTATCTGGCTGGTGGTTACAACCGAATGAAATCCGAAATTGAAGGAAAGATTATTGAAAATGAAGATCTGGCAAACTGGCCCAACTGGCTCTACCTCACATTTAAAATCGGCGAAGGAAAATGGTTCACACTTGAAGAAATGGAAATCCTGGAATACGAAACCCAATTACACCTTAAGCAAGGATTATTGGAGCGTAGGATGCAATTTCGTGATAAAGAGGGCCGGATCACCTTTATCAAAAGCCGCAGGATTGTGAGCATGTACAATTACCATCTGGCTGGAATTCAATGGATACTTACACCTCAGAACTGGTCGGGTCAGATTACTGTCCGATCCGGAATTGATGGTAACATTATCAATAATAATGTAGCAAGATACCGGCAATTGAATCAGAACCACATTCAAGTACTTGAGAAGGGAAGCTTTAATAAAACCAGCCATTATATGCTGAGCCAGACAAAGCAGTCGCAGATTCGCATGGCACAAGCTGTGAGAACAAATGTTTATATTAATGGCAAATCACCGGATATAACACCTGAGCTTTTCCAGGAAGAAGGATTCCTTGCCGGGGATTTCAGCTTTGAATGTATTAAGGGCACACCTGTGACTGTCGAAAAACTGGCTGCTATGTATACTTCCCGCGATTTTGCCATCAGCGATCCCCTTACCGAGGCCAAAACCAATATTGAACGTGTTGGTGAATTTTCTGAACTGGAAGAACAGCAACAGATTGCCTGGCAGCAAATCTGGGACTCCAATGACATAGAGTTCGAATCAAACGGCAGCAATGACCAGCTAGTTATACGCCTTCATATTTTCCACCTTTATCAGTCGGTTTCGCAAAACAGCATTGATTATGATATTGGTGTTCCAGCCCGTGGCTGGCATGGTGAGGCTTACCGCGGACATATTTTCTGGGACGAACTTTACATTCTTCCATTTATCAACCTGCATATGCCGCAGCTATCGCGCTCGCTGCTCATGTATCGTTACCGCCGTTTACCCGAAGCCATCCATGCTGCAAAACAGGAAGGACTTCGTGGAGCATTGTTTCCCTGGCAAAGCAGTAGCAACGGCCGCGAAGAAACGCAAAAAATTCATCTGAATCCAAAATCGGGACGCTGGCTGCCAGATGTTTCGCATCTGCAGTATCACGTCAATGCTGCCATTCCTTACAATGTGTGGCATTATTATCAGAGCACCGGTGATATGGATTTCATGCTATCTCATGGCGCTGAAATCATTGTGGCATCCGCATTATTCTGGTCTGATATCGCTCATTTTAACTCCGAACGCGGACGCTATGAGATCCATAAGGTGATGGGACCTGATGAATATCACACCCACTATCCCGATGCCGAAGAGCCAGGTCTAAACAATAATGCATATACCAATGTAATGGCTGTGTGGGTGTTACAACATGCCCTTGGATTGCTTGAAAATTTTGATCCTTCCTGCTGTATAAACCTGTCAGACAAACTGGGATTCACTGAAAAAGATTTGGAAAGATGGAAAGACATCACTGAGAAAATGTATATGCCTTTCCACGAAGATGGAATCATTATGCAGTTTGAGGGTTATGAAAATTTGAAAGAACTTGATTGGGATCACTACCACGAAAAATACGGAAAAGCATTACGCCTCGATCGCATCCTTGAGAGTGAAGGCGATTCATGCAATTACTACAAAGCCAGCAAACAAGCTGATATGCTCATGCTATTCTATCTTTTCTCAGCCGATGAGTTAGAACGAATGTTCAAGAGGCTCGGATATAAGTTCGATACAGAAACTATTCCTAAAAATATTGAATATTATCAGAAAAGAACCGCACATGGATCAACACTGAGTCAGGTGATTCATTCATGGGTTTATGCGCGTTCACATCGCGAAGAGTCGTGGAGAAGTTTTAAGGTGGCTTTGATGAGTGATTTTGAAGATGTTCAGGGTGGCACCACCCACGAAGGCATACACCTGGGCGCCATGGCAGGAACCCTGGATATTATGCAACGCTGTTATTCCGGACTTGAAATCGGCGACAATGTACTTTGGTTCAATCCACAGCTACCTGAAGATATTAAAACAATCCGTTTCAGCCTCCGGTACCGGAGCCACTGGATTAAAGTAAATATGAACCATGAAAAATTAACCATTGAGTTCGACAAAGGCTGGGCAAATCCTGTAACCATTGGAGTGAAAGGGGAAAAACACTTTTTTAGAACCAGTGACAGGAAGGAGTTTATGTTGTGATATAGTGATATAGTGATGCTGTGTTGCAGTAGCTGATTAGTTATTTTGATGGAGTGATGGAGAGACAAGAAACAAGAATCAAGAAACAAGAGACGGGGTCGAAGGACGAGGGACGAAGGGATCAGTAACCGGTAACCAGCAACCAGCAACCAGTAACCTGCAACTAGTAACCAGCAACCTAGCACTTTGAACGTTGAACTTTGAACTTTGAACTAATGACCCATCACTTCGATCCCGAAGGATCGGGACAAGCAACTCAATGACCGAGGTGCCGAACTTTGTGAACCTCGAACTTAGAACCTGGAACACTACACCAAACGTCGAACAAAATATTAACAAAAACCAAAAACAATGCGCCTGATTATAGTTTCCAACCGATTGCCTGTTTCGGTTTCAAAAAAGAACAGGGAGTTTGAATTTGAGAAAAGTGCCGGCGGACTGGTTTCCGGCCTGAGCGATTATCTGAACAGCCTTGGCAAATCCGAAACAGACATAAATGATTATATCTGGATGGGATGGCCGGGAATGACCATAGCCAAAAAAGACGAGGATTTTGTAAAAACAACAGTACAGAAGGATTATAAAGCCTCCCCGGTTTTTCTATCCCAGAAATTAATGGATAAGGTTTACCTGGGGTTCTGCAATAAGACCATCTGGCCATTGTTTCACTACTTTCCGAATTATGCAACCTTCGACAGTGAATTCTGGACGGAATACAAGCAATTGAACAAAATATTCTGCAACGAAGTGTTGAAGGTCGTAAAACCGGGCGACATCATCTGGGTTCATGATTACCATTTGATGCTGTTGCCTTTGATGTTGCGTGAAAAAGTAACAAATCCTATCGGGTTCTTCCTTCACATCCCTTTTCCAAGCTACGAGATGTTCCGTATGTTCCCAAAAGACAGCAGGAGCGAGTTGCTTGAAGGCCTTCTGGGTTCTGATCTGATTGGCTTCCATACACATGACTATTCACAGTATTTTTTGCGTTCGATCCTGCGAATTCTTGGTAAGGAAAATCACATGGGCATAGTTAACCTTCCTGACAGGGTAGTGAGAGTGGGGACTTTTCCTATGGGAATTGAGTTCAATAAATTCAATAAAATGGATGTTTCTCCTTTCATATCAGAAAAGCCTGGTCTGGATCAGCCCAAAATAGTACTCTCTGTGGACAGGCTCGACTATTCCAAAGGTATTGTGAACCGTTTGCAGGGTTTTGAACTGTTTTTAAAAAATCATCCTGAATGGCATAACAAAGTATTCTTAAATATGATAGTTGTGCCTTCTCGTACTGGGGTCACATCATACCAGGAGATTAAAAGACGACTGGATGAATTGGTGGGCAATATTAACGGGAACTATGGCAATCCTGACTGGACACCAATCATATATCAGTACACCTCATTGCCTCATAAAGAACTGATAGCCCAATACAGGCGCAGCGATGTTTCCCTGATTACACCCTTACGCGATGGGATGAACCTTGTTGCAAAAGAATATGTAGCTTCTTTAAACGATCAAAAAGGAGTGTTGATTTTAAGCGAATTCACAGGCGCAGCTAAAGAGTTGAGCGAAAGCATTATTATCAACCCAAATAATGTGGACGAAATTGCTGATGCAATATTTGATGCCTTGAGTGTCCCCGAAGAAGATCAGATAAGGTATAACCGCACCATGCAAAAGCGTCTTAAACGTTACGATGTTACAAAATGGGCTACAGATTTTGTAGACAGCCTGATAGACGTTAGCAAAATATCAAGTTATTATTCCAGGAAAAAGATTTTTGAAACAGAGGACATTGATAAGATCGTTGAACATTATCAACACGCTGAAAACAGGCTGATCATTGTAAACTATGATGGTACCCTGGCTCCTTACCAGAAAAATCCAGCCCACGCAAAACCGGATCAGGCCTTGCTTAAAATTTTGAATAATCTGAATATCATTGATCATGCCGATGTTGTAATTATCAGTAGCAGAGGAAAAGAAGACCTGGATGCATGGCTAGGCGAAATCCCAGTGAATCTGAGCGCCGAAAATGGTACCTGGCTTCGTGAAGCAAATGTCAAAAAATGGAAGCTTTTTAAACCATTATCGCCGGAGTGGAAAGAAGTAATCCTTCCCATTCTTGAAATGTACACCGATCGCCTGCCAGGGGCTAGCATTGAAGAGAGAGACTACTCCATATCATGGCTCTACCACAAAGCTGATGTGGAGCAAGCCGGATTTTTATCAAATGAAGTCATGGATCATCTTTTAAGTATTACAAACAATATCGGCGTTCAGGTGCTGCAGGGTCATAAGGTAATAGAAGTCAGCAACTCTGGGATCAACAAAGGTGAGCTGGGAATGCACTGGTTATCAAAGAAAGAGTATGACTTTGTGCTTGCCCTTGGCGCTGGCTGGGCCGATGAGTTATTGTTTCAATCCTTGCCAAAACATGCCTGGACCGTAAAGGTAGGAATGATACAAACAAATGCCCGATATGTAATTAGTGATCAGGCTGATGTTTTAGCTTTTCTGAAAAAACTGAGAAGCAGGAAGCCGTAGTTTTTGTGATGCAGTGTTGCAGTAATGCGGTGGCTGAGCTTGTCGAGGCCTGGAGTGATGGAATGATTAATTCAAAATTCAATATTTAAGATTCGCGAATCTACAAATGAAAGTTATTTAAAATTTGAAATTTTGGAATTTTGATTTTGGACTTGGGTCTTGGAATTTGGAGCTTGGAATTTGGTACTTTGATCTTTAGTCGGGGAAAACAGCTCCGGATTCCTTCATGCCTTCATTCTTGATCTCAATCCTTGTCCGCGGCAGGCATTGCGGGTATTCGCGTTGTATGAACTCAATGAGTTTTTCCCTCACAAACACCCTCAAATCCCAGGCATCAGGAGAGTTGGCAGCGCTCATCAACGCCCTTATTTCAACGGTAGTTTGTTTGGCATCAGTGATTTGAAGGACGTTTACCTGTTCATCCCAAAGCGGATTGGATTCAAGCAAGCGCGTCAGCTCCTTGCGCAGAGGTTCAAAAGGAATGGTATAATCGGTATAAATGAAAACGGTTCCAAGAATATCGGCTGATGTTCGGGTCCAGTTCTGAAAAGGCTTATCAAGAAAGTAGGTAGACGGAACTATCAGGCGACGGCTGTCCCAGATTTTTATCACAACGAAAGTAAGATTTATTTCCTCGATCCTACCCCACTCCCCTTCAACCACAACTACGTCATCAATACGGATAGGTTGTGTGAGAGCGATCTGCAGTCCGGCAAGAACCGTTCCCAGTGCTTTCTGCGCTGAAAGTCCAATAATCAATCCTGCTACACCAGCCGAGGCAAACAGGCTGATACCAATATTTTTAACCCCATCAAACAACATAAGCGTGATGGCTGTAGCAATAATTATAATTATGAATATAACTATTCTTTCAAGGATATTATACTGTGTATAGAGTTTCCGGCTTTTAAGGTTATCTGCATCACTAAGATCATACTTTCTAAGTAAATGATTTTTAGCAATGCGAATGCCAACGATAATTGCCCATGCTATGCTTATAATCCATAAAACTTCTCCAGCTTTTTTAAGGGTTCCTACAAGGCTTTCAGGTATAAAGCCTACTAAATCAGTGTAATATTGAAGAAATCCTGCCAGGATAAATAGTAAAGCAGGAATACCGAATCTTTTCAACGCTATCATAATTTCCATTCTTTTAAACAACTAACAATGTATTGTTACTCTTGTTTGACCTTCGAACCTTTCGCCATACACTATGTGTTATAAACTTCAATGTAGTACTTTTGCCCAGCCTATAGAAATTATTATGCGCATCCTATATTGGTTGTTTTCGGGATTTGCCTGGCTCGTATCTATCCTGCCGGGTTTTCTGCTTTATACATTATCAGGTTTTGCCTGCTTTGTTCTCAATAATGTAGTTGCATATCGCAAGCAGATTATCAAGGACAACCTGAGAAAAAGTTTTCCGGAGTATTCCGAAAGGGAAATATCGGCAATCACACGAACCTATTATCAACACCTGGCCGATCTTGTCATTGAAGTTATAAAAACACCAGGTTTATCAGCCGATCAGATTAAAAGCCGTTTCACTTTTCTGAACCCTGAAGTTTTGCACAATATCAAGGAGAAAGGGAAAAGTGTGATCCTGCTTACTGCCCATCTTGGCAACTGGGAATGGCTCGGACCCGGGATACAGCTCAATTTCCCCGAGTACACAGGCTTTGCAGTGATAAAGCCGCTAAGTAATCCATTTTTTGATAAGTACATCAACGATCTGCGCAGGCTTCATACAAACGATAGTATTATCCCTTTCAAACAAACGCTACGTTATATGATCAGGAATAAAGATAAGCTTACTTTGACCCTGTTTGCAGCAGATCAAACACCACATAAAAGTGAAATAGGCTTTCAAACTTATTTCCTGAACCGCCAGACACCCTATTTCACTGGCTTCGAGAAAATTGCAAAAATGCTTGATCAGGCAGTGGTGTTTGCGAACGTTTACAGGACCCGGCGCGGGCATTATGAAGTTGAATTTCAATTAATCTCCGAACGCCCGGCAGAAACCGGAGAATATGAAATAACACTTAAATACGTCCGTTTACTCGAAAAAGCGATCCGTGAGCGGCCATACAACTGGTTGTGGTCGCACCGCCGCTGGAAATATGCTCCCAAACCGGAATCTGTAAAATCTTCAACATAATGGTTAAAGTATCTGTAGTTATTCTGAACTGGAATGGGAAGAAATTCCTGGAAAAATTTCTTCCAGGCGTTATTGAACACAGCAAAAACTACGCAGATATTATCATTGCCGACAATGCTTCAAGCGATGATTCAGTAGAATTTCTTACAGCCAACTTTCCGGAAATCAGGATAATTCAGAATGAAACCAACGGTGGGTTCGCAAAAGGCTATAACGATGCACTTTCTCAGGTAAACAGTGAGTATTATGTGTTGCTTAATTCCGATATTGAAGTTACAGCCAACTGGATCAAGCCTGTGATAGATTTGATGGAAAAAGACAGGCAGATTGCAGCATGTCAGCCCAAACTGCTGGCCTTTTATAAGCGTTCTCATTTTGAATATGCCGGCGCTGCAGGTGGATTTATTGATCGCTTTGGCTATCCTTTTTGCCGGGGAAGGATATTTCAGGAAATTGAAGAAGACCGCGGACAGTATGATAACGAGGCTGAGGTTTTCTGGGCAACAGGTGCATGTTTGTTTGTAAGAGCCGAATTGTATCATCGTTTTGGAGGCTTCGACAATGACTTTTTCGCTCATATGGAGGAAATAGACCTTTGCTGGCGATTGAAAAATGCCGGTTATAAAATCATGTATTGTCCCGATGCTGTTGTTTACCACGTTGGTGGCGGTACGCTTCCGAAAAAATCTTCGCTGAAAACCTACCTGAATTTCAGGAACAACCTCACGCTGATTTTTAAGAATATTCCTTCCGGAAAAATATTTCAGACATTTATTACACGCTGGGCCCTGGATTGGGTGGCCGCATTAAAATTTCTTGCTGCTGGAGGATTAGCTGATTTTCTTGCTGTGCTGAGAGCTCACTGGTTTTTTATTTTCAATGTAAGATCGCAGTTAAGCAAGCGCCGCAAGTTAACACAGTCGGAAGTTTCGGGAGTTTACAAAAGAAACCTGGTGGTGGATCATTATGTTAGGAAAAAGAAGCGCTTCAGCGATCTCAACCAAGCCGATTTTACTCAATAGTTTCAGGAAGTCTAAAATCATTTATCAAGCTTTCGGCGGCCAGTAAATAGCCATAAAGACCAAAGCCACACAAATATCCTTTTGCATTAGGGGAAATAAAGGAGTGATGCCTGAATTCTTCCCTTGTAAATACATTGCTGAGATGTACTTCAATAACCGGAGATTCAATGGCTTTTACTGCATCGCCTATAGCAACAGAAGTATGGGTGTATGCACCAGCATTCAAAATAATTCCTCTGGCTGAAAAACCATATTCATGCAGTTTATCAATGAGTTCGCCTTCAATATTGCTCTGAAAATACACAAACTTAACCTTGGCGTAAAGTTGCTTTAAAGAAACCAGCAAATCATCAAAGGTTCGAACCCCATAAACTTCAGGCTCCCTGCGTCCGGTGAGATTAAGGTTGGGGCCGTTCAGAATAAGAATTGTCATGTAGTTGGATTGCTTAGGTTGGCAAAATTAGGTTTTTTTGCGATGCAGTAGAAATGTGATACTGTGATACAGTAATGCCAACTGAACATCAGTTCGCCTGACTAGCGCTCATCTGGATGGATGTATTTGCGCAAACAGCAATAAAGGCTACCTGACTTAGTCGCATGGTTCGCAAAAAAAGATATCTTTGCAATACGCCGTACCTTGACGTCAGATTCTTCTCTTTCCAAAAAATTTATTTCATTTTCTTTTAAACCCCTGCGTATGCATTGGATAGATCTTCTCATTTTTATTGTCTACATGATCCTGGTTCTTGGTGTTGGATTTTACTTCCTTCGCCGCAATGTAACTACCGACGATTATTATGTTGGTGGGAGAAAAATGAGCAGCTTTCACGTAGGCTTGTCGGTTGTGGCAACCGATGTAGGTGGTGGGTTTTCTATCGGACTTGGTGGATTGGGATTTATTATGGGTTTATCAGGTTCATGGATGCTTTTTACGGGTTTGATAGGCGCCTGGCTCAGCGCTGTGGTACTTATTCCAAGAGTTGCAAAACTTACACAGCGTTTCAAACTGCTTACTTTTCCGCAAATATTTGAACATCTTTTTTCAAGGGAAGTCGCTATTCTCGCAGGCGTAGTATCGGCCATCGGGTATATTGGATTTACAAGTTCTCAATTGCTGGCTGGGGCAAAACTTGCTTCGGCTACATTTGAGTCATTGGATCTTCAAACTGCTTTGATTATCATGGGCGTTATTGCAGTGCTGTACACTGTTATGGGTGGTATGAAAGCCGTTATTTACACCGACACTATTCAATGGATTATTCTGATGGCAGGTCTGATTGGCATAGGCATTCCGCTAGGATATCATGCCATCGGCGGATATGAAGCTATCGTGGCCACTTTGCCAGGTGAGTTTTTGAAATTCAATAATGTAAGCTGGCAAACCATTGTGAACTGGGCTGTTACTATCATCCCGATATGGTTCGTAGGAATGACCCTTTACCAGCGTATCTATGCCACAAAAGATGCAAAAACGGCACAGCGGGCATGGTATTTTGCCGGATTACTGGAATGGCCTCTTATGGCATTTATGGGTGTTTTGCTGGGACTCTTTGCCAGGGTTGGATTTGAGAATGGTATGTTTACAGAGCTTGGTTTTGCTCCAGGTTCTGATATAGATGCGGAAATGGGCTTGCCACTGTTTTTAAGGTCTATTCTGCCAGTTGGGCTAATGGGTTTGATGATGTCGGCTTATTTTTCAGCCATCATGTCAACGGCTGATAGTTGCCTGATGGCTGCTTCCGGTAACCTGCTCACCGATATCCTTCAAAAGTTTTTCAAAATCTCAAATGATCATAAGACCATTTTGCGGTTTTCGCAGATACTCACCCTTGTAATCGGAATAATGGCTCTTCTACTGGCTTCTGCTATGGAAAATGTGCTGGAACTGATGCTGTATTCCTATGCTTTCATGGTGAGTGGATTGTTTGTGCCGGTGCTTGCCGGCCTCTTTTGGAAACGCACTACATCCCTAGCTGCATTTATTTCTATGCTTGCCGGTGGGGGCACTACCCTTTTTCTCACCATAGCTAATTTCAGGCTTCCTTTTGATCTGGATCCTAATATCTTTGGTATAAGTATAGCTGCAGTGATGATCATTGCAATATCATTTACCTGGCCAAAGTACGAGCGATCATACAGTTAAAAACTGCCTGTTTTTGAGCACTCAGGATGTTTTCTTATTCATTGCCTGCCTTGATGCCTGCAGGGCTGTGTCTTTTGCTCTGAGTCGCAAAACATAATCATCAGCCTCTTTTTGGCTATCGGCATAAACCCACATGCGTTTATCAGGAAGGTAAATTGAGATTTTACCTTTAATGCTGCCATTGCATTGGTTTTTTTCTTGTTTCATGTTCTTTTAATTAGCTACAGGAAAGATATCGCAATCAGGAATATTTTGATAAGAGGGTGAATTATCCTGGTGGCGATGTAATAATCATTATTTATCGTTCCTGCAAATGTAATGAAATATATTGAATTTCAACTTAATAATAAGTTTTTAAATTATGCCTGATCATATCAGGAAATGCCAATCTATGAGAGGATTATTTCGGATTTTTGACTGAATAGATCATTCAAATAAACATTTCGGGCACAAAAAAACCCCATATTTCAGGGGTAAGGTGGGGTGGCTAATGGGATTTGAACCCACGACCCCCAGAACCACAATCTGGTGCTCTAACCAACTGAGCTATAACCACCGTATTAAGGAGTGCAAAAATAGTATAAAATCTTTTCCACACTAAGGTTTATTGCAGATTTTTTAACCATTCACAATTATTCTTAGTTTTGCCTTTCTTAAGCCAAGCCATCCGGATGTTCCGAAAAAAAGCCTTTGCTTCGTCGCAGTCGCCCCAGCGCTTAAGCTGGAAGTTCCTGTTCCACAACAGGCTCACCTTTGCAGCCACGTGTTGCATTTTGCTTGCAGTGTTGATTGCAGTGCTTGGTTATTTGATCACACCCGACGGTTCGCCATTTGCCAATAACCAGTACATCGAAATATCAGCCCAGCCACCAGGGTTCAGGGTAAATATGCTGAAGCTAAAACGCAACGATGTTCCGGAACGTCAGCACTGGTTCAAAACAATGCTTTACGGAAAAAGAAGTGATTATTCTTTGATCCCGTTCAACGACTATTATTTCGATAACGATAAAATCATAATTACGGAATTTGACCCCTTCCCTACTGAGGTTCCCAGGGAATATCAATTTCATCTCGCCGATGTTGCCTTTGCCCTTCCACCTGATTTTGTAAACGGAGAAATCTCCAATGATTCGATCCGGTTTGTTGATGCCGCTGGCCAGCAACAAACTTATAAAATCCTTGATTTGCAAAATCTTGTACGGGATAGACACCTTGTAAAACACATATTTCTGTTGGGTTCCGACCGCTATGGCCGCGATATGATCAGCCAGTTAATGATTGGAACGCGAGTAAGCCTTTCAGTGGGTTTTATTTCGGTCATCATTTCGTTGGTGATCGGAATTTTTATTGGAGCCATTGGTGGTTATTTCAAAGGCTGGATTGACACTTTTGTCGTTTGGCTGATCAATGTAGTTTGGTCTATTCCCACACTGCTGCTGGTTATTGCCATCACTTTTGCGTTGGGTAAAGGGTTTTGGCAGGTATTTGTTGCGGTAGGATTAACCATGTGGGTTGAAGTAGCAAGGATCGTAAGAGGTCAGGTTCTTTCAATCCGCGAAAAGGAATATGTTGAAGCGGCCAGGGCGCTTGGGTTCAGACATTGGCGCATCATCACAAAACATATCCTGCCCAATGTCCTTGGTCCGGTGATTGTAATTTCTGCAGCTAACTTCGCATCTGCAATTTTGATTGAAGCCGGGCTGAGTTTTCTGGGCATTGGCGTACAACCTCCCATGCCGTCGTGGGGAACGATGATCAAGGAAAACTATGCGTATATTATTCTCGATAAAGCATATCTGGCTATTCTTCCAGGTCTCGCCATCATGGTTATGGTGTTAAGTTTTATGATTATTGGCAACAGCCTGCGAAATGCATTGGATATTAAAATGGTTGAAAAGCCAGGGCGATTGCAGGCTTAACGGAAGATCGGGCTGCAACATGAAATGCTAAAATCCCTGACTAAATCTCTTCCACAGTGCAATCAGCTTCACCCGCATAAACCAATAATCCTTTTACAACAACCTGATCATAAATGCCTTTAATTAACTCCATATACTGTTGGAGCTGTGCTTTATGGATTGTCCGGGGCAGCCCTGTTTTAAACTCAATTACATGTACCAGTTGATCGTCAATGAAAACACGATCAGGCCGGAAAATTTCCCCGCCAGGCAAAAGGATTTCAGGTTCGGACAATACCTTGCTGCTTCCGGAAAAGAATTTTTCAAGCTTAGGGTGATTTATGATTTCTGTCATTGTTTTCCGAACCCTTTCATGATCCGCAGAAGGAATTTTGCCATTTAAAACAAAATTCCCAAGTACCTGATCCAAATCTTCTTTCTTGCGAACCGCGGCCAGCAATTCGTGCACATGGGTTCCAAAGCTGATGGCCACTTCAGTTTCGTCATCAAGCCACTGGCTTCGATCTCTGCTGCTTGTTATCAATTTCTGTTGCCAGTGTTTTAAAGGTTGTTTACCCGTGATCTGAAAAAACAGATTTTCTTCGTCTTTGTGTTTCGGAATATACTTTCGTTCAAGTTTTTGTGAGTACTTCCAGGGTTCACCTTTTGAAAAATCAAATTGCGGATCGAAACTATGGATGAAATCAAACAGGAAAACTGGCAGGCAATTGGTTTCTGTTTTTTTATCGTCAACCAAAGTGGTCATGATATACAGGCGTTCTTCGGCTCTTGTGAATACTACGTAAATCAGGTTCACAAGATCAAGAAGTGATTTGTCGTTTTCTTCGTCTTTGATATTTTCGAACAAAGTGCCACCCAGGCTTTTGACCGGCAACCTTGCAGTTTGCAGCTTTTCAAGTATAGGATCATTCAGATCAACCCAAACATTGTCAACTGTGAACCTTTGCAAAGCAGTTGCAAAAGGGAAAATAACAACCGGAAATTCCAAACCCTTTGCCTTATGGATCGTCATCACTTTTACGGCATCAAGGCTTTCAGGAAAAATCACAGAAATACTTTTGCCTTTTTCATCCCACCAGTTTTGTAATTCGTTGATAGCTATAGATTTTTTCGAAACCGCTGTGTGCAAACCATTCAGGAAAAATTGCAGGTAAATATCGTCCTGAGCCGAAAGTTTGAGTACACGGATCAGTTCTTCAGCCAGATCGTAAAGCGGAAGGTGCATTAAGAATTTCCGGGAAAAATGAATCCCACCTTGTTGCAATAATGATTCGAAAGCATGAAGGCTGAACGATTTGGTTCGCTTTCCTTCGGTTTCAGCAAGATGAACCTGCGGAATCAAATCATTCAGGGTCGAACCATCAAAAACGTTTTTCTGGCTAAGGATTGCAAGCGCTTCGGGGTAAGCAAGCTGATCGCTGGCATTGGCTATGATGCGGAGCATGCAAACCACCAACCGGACGTTTTCAGCAAAACCAAGCAGCAAAGATTCAGATGAAATAACCTTGATCCCATTCAAAAGTAAATGATTGGCCACCGTGGAGCCTTGCTTATTGGTGCGGCATAAAATTGTAATATCGCGAAGGCTGAAATTGTCCTCGGTTAGTTCAGCAATTAAGCCTGGTAAACGATCAAGCATCAATTGTTCGCAATCCTCTTTAGGGTAGAAAAAATCAACCTGCACAAAACCACCGGATTTTAACGGATTATACTGCTGATTGAGCGAATCATACACGGATTTGTATTGGGGAGCGAGCCGGTTGGCAAGATGCTGAAAAAATTGATTGTTAAATTCAACAATGGCCTTGTGCGAACGCCAGTTTACAGGCAGTACTTGATTTTCGTAATTGTTTACAAGAGTCTGCTCGCGCAATGCATTGATTATTGATTGGTTTGGGGGCAGTTTCGGCAAAGCAATAAATTGATCTACCTCTCCACCACGCCAACGGTAAATGGCTTGCTTGGCATCACCAACCACGAGGTTCAAATAATCCTCTGAAAGCGCATTTTCAACAAGTGGCAAGAGATTTTGCCATTGCAACACCGAAGTATCCTGGAACTCATCTATCATAAGGTGATGGTATTTCTCACCGAGGCGCTCATATATATAAGGAATGGTTTCGGTTTGTGTAACAGCGGCAATAATACGGTTGAACTCGCTTATCGGCAAAATCCTGTCTTCGTTCCTGATTTCTTCCAGGATGCTTTCAATACTTCCCAACACAGCCATCGGATAAAGATGCCTGAGCAACAATTTCAAAGTCGTGTAGCGCTGCACCGAACTATCAATCAACTCTCTCGATTGCTGATAAAAATCAATCAGCCGGGGTGCAACTTCCTCTATTTTTTGCTTAATGTCCGGTTGTTGTTTTTTAGAAGTCCAGGCTCCATCATTCACTGCAGCAAGTATTCGCGAACTTGGTTGAGCCAGGTCTGAGACCTGTTTGTTGGCCATTTTCAGGAAATAAGATGGCGGCCCGTTTTTACCATAAGCGAAATCTTCAATGCCAATTCCCTGATTATTTATCAATTCCAGCGCTTCGACCCCAATTTTGCCCACCTTGGTTTCAAGCTCTTTTAACCAGTGGTTAATCCTATTATAATAAACCTGGTAATCGTTGTAATCCATTGCTTTCAGCGCATCGCGTTGTTGCATGCCATCTTCCCGGAACAATGCTTCAGCGGCTTCATTCAGGTCATTTTCAATACGCCAGCTTTTATCGTCTTCGGTTTTTGTTTCCAGGTAGCGAACCAGCAAATCCGTTAACTCTTTATCTGATCCTGACTGATCAATCAAACGGTCAACGGCACGCATGCGAAGCTGTTCAACGTCCAGTTCAACTTCGTAATTCATTGGCAAACTGAGATCGAGGGAGAATGTTCGGATCACCCGCTGCATGAAACTGTCAATGGTGGCAGCAGATAAATCAGAATAGTTGTGCAGGATATTGCTGATGACCAACACAGCCCGCTGGTGTATAATTTCTTCTGTGAACCCGGTTTCAGCCATAATCTTAGCGACCATTGTTTTCGCGGCTTCTGTCCACTCTCCGGGAGGTTTGGCGAGACCAACGAGACTGTTCACAATGCGGCTTTTCATTTCGTTCGCCGCCTTATTGGTAAAGGTTATGGCTAGGATGTTCCGGTAATGGTTCGGATTAACAATCACCAATTGAAGAAACTCCCTCACAAGTGTGAAGGTTTTTCCTGAACCTGCAGATGATTTATAAACCTGGAATTTTCTCTGGGCCATCTCAGTTGACAAGCAATTTACGGATGCTTGTTTGGGTTGGGTTACTGGTTCTGACAAAATATACGCCGGGTGGCAAATGGTTTACTGAAATTTTCCGGATATTTTTTCCGGCATTGAGAAATTCCTGATACGGCTTGCCTTGCAGTCTTCCCGCCAGATCATACACCTCAATACTGGTCATGCCACTGTGAACCAGTGATAACTCAGCATAAAAGTAATCATGTGTTGGGTTCGGAAAAATGCGCGCTACATTTACCTGAAACACCAGATTCTCAACACTGGTAATGAGCCGCACTGAGTCAATATAACGGGCGGTAAGCAGCGGCCCTTCTTCATCAATTTGCATAACAGGGATTCCCATATTATTGGCCAGCCATTTGTATTCAATAAATGAACGGTTTAAACCCTGCCCGAAGGAAATTGAATCAATATAAATACTATCGTAAGTGGTAAGGAACGATTTTACCCTGATTGCCTGGAATTCTCCATAAGGCGTTGTCACGGTTCCCCAGGCATCAACATGATTTACCCGTTTGCGGGTAGTTTCAAGATAACCAATATCAGGCAATGACAGGTTAAATGAAGATTCAGAACTGTCAGCACTCAGGTATGTTACCGGGAAGTTGAAGTATACATCCGGGTTATCGTACTTAAGTGGTAGTGGGATTCCACTAAAGGTAAACGCAACCCCGGCATTGCCAAAGAAATCATTTGTTTCACGGAAGAACTGGTAAACATCAGTAAGATCAACTCCAGGTACGAGGTCAAAACCAGAAACCGGGGAGGCTATTGAGGCAACTAGTGGATTAAACACTATTTGATATGTAAACGGTAAGGTGTTGATACTGACGAAAGTGTCCACGGTTTGAAGGCCGGGCAACAAATCGCTGAAATCCCAGGAAATGTTTGCCCCTGCCTGTTCGTAATTAATAGCCCCGATAGCTGCTGTAAAGCTAGTACGAATTGTATCTCCGGTATCTGGCATATCATTCCTGGTGATGGTAACCTGTGCCTTTAGCGACATACTAAGTAAAGCTGCAAAGGCAAAAACTGGTAGAATTTTTTTCATTGAGGTAGGTATTGGTCTGGTAAAAATAACAATTATACGTTCGGCTATGATTAATCAACAGAAGAATTATTTGCCGGCGTTTGTGGTAGATAGGCTCCATTGCGGGCAGCAGGAGAATCTTTGTCAATGAGAATCTTTTTACGGGGTGTAAACAGATCTATAAAACGATCGAATTCGCGTCGGTAAAAAGCGCCGACACCCTGCGTATAGGGTGCATCGCGTCTTGTAATTTCCATATCGTTATATTTATTGAAAGCCCTGACCCTGAACCTTCCATCTCGTGTGATTTTCACTTCCACATTGATATCTCCAATGATGTTGCTGGCATTTTGCTGTGATTGCTGATCGCCCATCATACCAAGATTTCCATCAATAGAAACCCTATCGTCAAATAACTGTGTTGAAAGGGCAAGTTCCAGTTCCTCGGATGAGAGCTGATCGCCGGGGCGATAATTTACGCCTATATCAAAGTCTTTGCTGATCTGAGAGAGCCAACTGTTGAGCTGATTTGAAAGTAATTCGAAAGAAGAACTGCCTAGCGTGGAAGCCAGGTTGGTTTGATCGGTGCTAAAGTTAAAACTGTTCAGAACCAGGAGTGAGATCATTTGCCTGTTCATGACCACTTCATTGGTAGTATCAATAGCGCTAAAGACCTGGCGTTGAATTTCTTCATCCACACTGGGCAAGCGAATACCAAATGAAATTTCCGGGTTCATCAAATTATTCTTTAATGTTATTATGCAGTCAACCGGAAAACGCCCTTCCTGGCTGATGTTCGGCAGGCTGTTAAGCGTCACCCGTGTGCGATAAACTGCCTGTATATTGATGTCTGCATTGTAAGGATCGCCACTCCAGCGGATGATCCCGCCCGGCAAAAGTGAAAAAGTGCGGTTGATCATTTTTTGAAGGGTGAACAGAAATGTTCCCTGATTCGTCAAGTAATCGCCATACATAGTGAAGTCGCCGGCAGTGTTATAGAACATTTGCATGTTACCGCTACCCGTGCTGCGGATATTCCCCATCTGGTAAGGCAGGAAAATCTGAATTTCAGCATCACGTGTGATTTCTACGTCCATGCCAAGCGAGAAAGAAGAAGGTGCTCTTTCTTCTATGACAATATCCACAGTATCGGTATCTGGATTTGTAAAAACTATGAAGTCGTTTTCAGCAACATCCACGGCGAAGCTGATGGGGATGGCAATATAAGTTTCGGGCCCTGTACGCACCCTGACATCGGTTTTAAGATCATTAAATGGCCCTGCCATTGTAAATGTACCTGATGCAAAAGCATCACCGTAAAACATGCTATTGTCCGAAACCGAAGTTTGCAAGCCGGCAAGATTATTGGCCTGTACCTGAAGATCCATCCGCCAGTCGGATAAGTTGCTATGTGTGAATAGCAGTTTGGCTGTTCCTGAATTCCCGTATTGATCGAAGATGTTGACATTATCTGCCCAAATCTTGTCTTTTTCGATAGTGATAACATCGGCAATGGAATAATAGACATTGGAAAAATCAACCTTGAACTCGGTACGCATTAAAGAAACACTACCACTAACATCCGGAGTTTTCAAAAGACCTTTGATCAACACATTGCCGCTGGCCAATCCCCTGATATCTGAAAGAATACCATCCAGGAAAGGTTCCACAATCTCAAGCTTAAGATTAAACAATTGCAGCTCAAGATCCAGATTCTCTGTTTCACTCTCGGGGTAATAAAAGCCCTGTAATCTGAATGGAATGATCGTTCCAACATTGCCGGTATACTTTATTTGAGAGTCAACCCATACCGATTTTGTGGCTGGATCCCATGAGGTGTTGAGATGAAGATCACCAAGCCGCTCATGGTTCAAATGAAAATCATCAATGATAAGATCAGCAAGCATGTTTGGGTTCTCATACAATTCCATCAAATCAACATTGCCGTTGATCAAACCACTGATGTCAAAGTCGGTGTTTTTAAGCAGAACATCAAGATTGGCAAGATTCCATTGTTCAAAATCTATAGAAAGTTTCTCGACAGGATCGTTGGAAACTTTGCCATGTATCATGATTTTCTCGCTATCGTTTTGCAGGACGAGCTGATTTATGTGAATTGCAG